>JAIXZU010000160.1 GCA_027489415.1 Alphaproteobacteria bacterium | reverse complement strand
GATAAGTTTTGGCGCCGCTGATGTACGCTCGTACACTGCGCCACGCCAAAACGTTATCCGGATGACCGTTTGTAGCCTCGCGCGAGCCGTTCTGAGATTCCGCCTTTGGCGGCTGGCGCTTTGTGAGTTATGGCCTTGCGGCCATACTTCGCGCCAAATGGAAGGCTCCTTGAGGGGAGCTTGCTTTTTGGGATTGGGTTAGGTGGGGCCGATGGTTTGGGGGGCTTGGCTGAGTGTTTTTGGGTCTCTGCTGGAATGAGGGGATCCCGGGTCTGGTCAGGCTTACCAAAAATGGGATTTTTGGAGCCTGCCACAGCCCGGGAAAGCCGCCTTTATTGGGGGTTGTCTTGATGGTGAATGAGCTTTGCAAGGCGGAATTCGGCGCTGTCGCTCCATACTTCCTGCATGACAATCAGGTTGTCCTTGATTTCGTATCTGTCGATGAAGCGGATATTGGTGAAGGGTGTGTCGTCCGGCCAAGTTCCGTGGAGGTGGCCTGATACGTAGACAACGTGCGTGCCTGTTTCGGTGGGCATACAGTCAAAACGTTCGAATGTTTTTGAGAGCGTTTTGAATTTGGCAGAAGATGATTCAGCCAAGGTAGATATGGCATTGAAGGTTTTGCCGCCCGGATAGATGATGGTCGCTTCGGGATGGATGTAGGCCGATGCTGTTGCGACGTCCCTTTGGACCATCGCATTCAGGTATTCCCGCACGATACTTACGGGGGGATTATGGACCATGATTAGGCGAGGCCCATGGTTTGGGTAGAGAAGTTAAGGGGGCTCAGGCCGAGGAGCGAGGTGGCGGCGTTGTAGCGGTCGGCGGGGGGGACTTTGAAGAGGAGCTCCGGCGTGGCGGGGGCGACCAGCCAGCTGTTGCTGTGGAGTTCGGTTTCCAGCTGACCGGGAGTCCATCCCGCATAGCCTAGGCAGAAATTGGCGTGGCGCGGGCCGTTGCCGCGGGCCATGTCGGTCACGATATCCGACTGCGCGGAGAGGGCGATGTCGGGCGTCAGTTTGATCGTGGCGTCCAAGTGATATTCGGGTGTGTGGAGCACGAAGCCGCGCGTGTTTTCGACCGGACCGCCGCGGTAAATGATCGGCAGCGATTTGGTGGTGATGGGGTTATTGCGGCCGCTGGCGAGGAGTTCCTCGATGCCCATACTGCGGGCGATGTCCGTAAAGTTCACGCGCGGCAGGGGCTGGTTGATGACGAAGCCCATGGCGCCGTCGTCCCCCTGATTGGCGATATAGATGACCGCGCGTTCGAAGAACGTGCCGTTGAGTTCCGCCGTGGCGAGCAACACGTGGTTGCGCAGGTTGGTGATGACGGGAGTCTCGGTGGAGGACGGGGTCATGATCATGGGTTCAGGGTGGCCTGTGGGGCGGGGAGTGTCAATGACGATATTTTTTGATGGGGGCGGAACAGGAGGGAATGTAAGGAATTAGAGGGTTTTACGGAATTTGACGCCGGCGGCGACGGCGAGTTTGTCGACGCGCTCGTTTTCGGCGTGGCCGGCGTGGCCCTTGACCCATTTCCAGTCGATTTTGTGGGGGCGGGTGGCGCTGTCCAGTTCTTCCCAGAGATCCCGGTTCTCGACCGGTTTGCCCTGACTGTTCTTCCAGCCCTTGCGTTTCCAGCCGGGGAGCCATTCGGTGATGCCCTTCACCACGTATTGACTGTCCGTGTGCAAAACCACCGTGCAGGGCCGTGTGAGGGCTTGCAGACCACGAATGGCGGCGGTGAGTTCCATGCGGTTGTTGGTGGTGTGGAATTCCCCGCCAGAGAGTTCCTTTTCCATCTTCCCATAGCGGATGAGCACGCCCCAGCCGCCGGGGCCGGGGTTACCGGAGCAGGCTCCATCCGTATAGAGGTGGACGGGAGGTTCGGGCTTCGTGGCGGTATCCATGGAAGTGGTATAAAGTGAACAATGACCAGTGGCCAGTGAACAGGAACAAGATTGGGCAGAATTATGAGGGTTGATATGCGTTTAAGAATGTTGCCTAGAACGGGTGAAACGCGGTAAGGGCTTAGTATGGTTAAGACACCGAGCCTGAGTATCCGGAAAAAGTCCCTCTCCCAGAGCAGTAAGGAGTGGGTGAAACGGCAGTTGCGTGACCCGTATGTGTTGAAAGCACAGGCCGAAGGTTACCGTGCACGGGCGGCGTATAAGCTTTTGGAAATTGATGAGAAGTTCCATGTCTTAAAGCGTGGCGGCAACGTGGTTGACCTTGGTTGCGCCCCCGGCAGCTGGTGCCAGATTGCGGCCAAGCGCGGCTGCAAAGTGGTGGGCATTGACCTGCTGCCCTGTGACGAGATGAGCGGCGTGACGTTCATTCAAGGTGACTTCACCACCGATGCCGGCCTTGCCGCCGTGCTGGACGCGGTGGGCGGCAGCCTTGTGGATGTGGTGCTGTGCGACATGGCCGCCAACACCGTGGGCCACAAAGAAACCGACGGCTTGCGCACGCAGGGCCTGACCGAGCTGGCGGTAGACTTCATGACCAACCACCTGCGCATGGGCGGGAATTTCTGCACCAAGATCTTCATGAACGGTTATGAAAATGATGCGAAAAAGCAACTGGCGCCGATGTTTGAGCGTGTGCAGCTGTTCAAGCCGAGTTCCAGCCGCAGTGAGAGTCGGGAAATCTTCCTGGTGGGTATAAACCGTCGTAAATAAGCCACAAGCGCGCTAACGAAGTAGGCATTCGAAACGTGCCGAAGCGGCGGATTTCGTGGTTTTTAGGTGGACGGGCGGGTGAAAACGTCTAAATATGCGCCAAGCGTCGGAACCTAGGTTCATGTATGACGTTTGCGTGTTAACCGGGAACCGCTTCGCGAGACCCGTACGTATTAAAATTGATGTTAGGAGTCTGTAAGACATGAAAAATGCACTGTTCGCCGTTACCGTACTGAGCGCCGGTTTTGTTGCCGCCGCTGGTAGCGCCTCTGCCGATATGCTGAGCCGCGATGGCATGTACGCCACTGTTAAGGGTGGTGTTACCCAAGCCCAAGACCAATCCTTCAACACCGACTACGACGCTGGTTTCACCGGCGGTGCCGCTGTTGGTAAGCAAATTGGCAACTACCGCGCCGAAGTTGAAGGTATCTACGAAGAATCCGACACCGACGGTGCTGGTGGCGACACCCAGTTCTACGGTGCCATGGTTAATGGTTACTACGACTTCAAGAACGCCAGCCTGTTCACCCCGTACGTTGGTGCCGGTGTTGGTTACGGTAAAGTCCGTTACAGCAGCGACGTTGCCGGTGTTAACAGCACCAGCGAAGACACCATGGCCTACCAAGGTATTGCCGGTGTTGGTTACGAGCTGAACCCCTGCTGGACCCTGACCGGTGAATACCGTTACGTTGGTACCACCAAGGCTGCAGACACCCGCTACCAGAGCCACAGTGCACTGGCCGGCGTTCGCTACTCTTTCTAAACAAAGTACGCGACTGCAAAGGTCCCCTGATAGGGGGCTTTTTGGTCGCGTACTTGGGGCACGGGCTCAAACGGCCCCCGGATAAGTTTTGGCGCGGCTTATGTACGCTCGTACACTGCGCCACGCCAAAACGTTACCCGGATGACCGTTTAGAGCCGCGTGCTGGCGGATACCTGAGAAACGGCGCTACGCGCCGGATATGACTTTGGGTGTGCAGGGTATGGCAAAACCGGCCCTTCCTTTTGGGGAGGGCCGGTTTTTTAGCGTTGGGTTGGTTAGCGGCGTGACTGGCGTTGGCTGAGGTGGATGTCCCGCTCGACTTGGGCGTATTGCTCGTTGAGCTCCGGCGGGATGTTGCCGTCGCAGAAGACCTTGGCCTGGATGAGGGCGTTGTCGTCGGTGTCCCCGAATTGGCCTTGACGGAGCCAGTTTTCGAGCTGGGGAATCATGAACTGCCGGATTGAGCGGAATACTTTGATGGAGTTCCGGTAGCGGCACACAAAGGCGTAGATAGCGGGTTGCCCCAGCGTGAAGTGAGTGGCGCCGTCGGCGTCGATCAGCTCTTCCATGTGCATGGAGTCGCTTTCCAGCTGATAGCGACCGAAGCCGTCGATGCGGTCATCGAAGGCGAGGGGGACTAGTGCGGAATGGCTTTCATAGCGGTAGACCGCCGGCATGGTGAACCCATGAGCATGGCTGCGCTGGTGTTTTTCAAGATAGGAACGGGGCGTGAGAATGCCGTTGAGTGTAAACATGAGTGGTGCCTCTCGGCTGGTGTTGCGATGGGAGAGTTATATAAAGAGTATACATGAGTGTCAAGATGTGGACAAGGTTTGGAGTGGGTGACCTGTTGTTCTGTGCTGTTCATAGGGGCTATACTTACTTATGAAAAATTCCTCCCATCATGGCCGAATTGTGTCGCCTTCCGCACCCAGCACTGGAAATACTGAGAAAACCAGACTTTATGACCAAGGCCTGATAGGGATGGCAGTAATTAGCTTATTTAGTAACATGTTAAATCTCTTGGGCGCAGTTGTATTCGCTATCATTTTTATTGTGGCTATTAGCCAAATCCCAATAATTAAGAATATTATCGGACACATTCTAGGTTGGTTCTTAAAATCTTATTTTGATAGGAAACTAGAAAAAGTTAAGTCGGATTTGAGGCGTGAGGAAGATGTACTTAGAGCAGAAGTAGAGAGGCTTAAAAATGCTGTAGGCGCAGGGCTATCCGTTTTTACGGGACAACAAACAGCACTGTTGGAAAGACGGATTAAAGCCATTGAAGCTCTATGGGAAGCAAAAGTATTTCTAGATGGTAGTACCATGTTAGTTATGATGATGAGTATATTAAAGGCTGACGAGGTACAAAAAGTATTAAAATTGAGAGACGGACAAGGCCTTAAAAACCTTCTAGATAGTCTTGATAAGAATTCTCTCGTCAAAGATAACACTGTGTTGCTTGAAGTTACTAAGAATAGACCATTTCTCACCGCTGAATTATGGGCTTTATACACGGCCTATATGACTTTCCCTATGTTAGCCAATTTAAAGTTGATAGCTTTGCGTGGAGGGTTCATGCAAAATGATGACCGTTATTGGAGTGAGTCGGGTGTGGTTGAACTTGTTGATGCGGTTGCTCCAGAGTGTGTGGAAGATTTAAAGCAGAACGGGGCTTTGGCTAATTACAGAACAATGCGGGTTATTGAACAAAAGTTAATTATAGCATGCCAAGTGGCTTTAAGCGGTCAACAACAAAGCGAAGACAGTGTGGAACGGGCCCTTAAGCTACAAGAACTTGCTACCAAGGCGACAGCAGCAATTAATGAGACACAGTTTAATAGCGTTCAAAGCCAATTCAGCGAGGTTATGAAGGAAAAATAATCTGTTCACAAATTAAGGTCGTCTCCGGAATAGGTGTGGTAGTTGCTTTACGCATAAGTTGCTAGAGTCCTAATTGGAGTCTTTATTTTATATATTGCGCTGCTTTTGCGCGGCGTTTTTTATTAAGGCCTGATGTCTGGTCAGGCTTATCATTTTTGAAACAAAAATGGAGCCTGCCACAGCCCGGGAAAGCCGTAACTCCCTAAGGTTACTCGTCGAAGGGTGGGGGGCCGCCGAAGTGTTGGGGGGCGGCGTTGTGGAAGGTGGTGGTTTCGGCATGGAACATGAGCGTGACCGTGCCGGTGGGGCCTTTACGGTTTTTGCTGAAGAGGATTTCGGCCTTGCCGCGCACTTGCTCCAGCTTCTCCTTCATCTTCATGGTTTTTTCGTCCATGCTTTCTTCCGCACCCAGTTGGCGGGCGAGGTAGTAGTCCTCGCGGTAGATGAACACGACAAGGTCGGCGTCCTGCTCGATACTTCCGGATTCGCGGAGGTCCGACAGTTGGGGGCGTTTGTTGTCCCGGTTTTCCACCGAACGGCTGAGCTGAGAGAGTGCGATGACCGGGACGTTGAGCTCCCGTGCGATGGTTTTGAGGCCTTGGGAGATTTCGGAGACTTCCTGCACGCGGTTGTCCGAGCTGCTGGACTTGCTGCCGGTCATCAGCTGCAAGTAGTCCACCACCAGAAGCCCGATGCCGTAGAGGCGCTTCATGCGGCGGGCGCGGGCGCGCAGGGCGTTGATGGAGAGGGCGGGCGTGTCGTCGATGTACATCGGCAGTTCGGCCAGTTGCCCCGCGGCTTCGGTAAGGCGGCGGAAGGCGGCGCCCGACAGATGTCCGTTCGTGAGTTGGCGCGAGGAGATGCCGGCGGCTGATGAAAGCATACGTGCGGCGAGCTGGTCCGCGGACATTTCCAAGCTGAAGACGCCGACAGCGGCGCCGTTACTGCCGCCGGTGAGCATGCGCGTGGCGACGTTTTGCGCGATGTTGATGGCGAACGAGGTTTTCCCCATGGAGGGACGGGCGGCGAGAATGATGAGGTCCGACTTATGTAAACCGCCTAACAGACCGTCGATGTCGATAAAGCCGGTGGAGACACCGGCGACGCCGCCGCCGTGTTTGCGGGCTTCTTCGGCGCGGGTGATGACCTCGATGAGAGGGTCCCGGAGGTTTTTGGCGGTGACCGAGCCGGAGCCGGTTTCGGCGAGTTTGAAGAGTTCACCGCTGACGGCGTCCAGCACTTCTTTCGCTTCTTCCGCGCGGTGGGCGGCGGAGGCTTGGGTGCGGAGGCTTTCGCCGAGCCCCATGAGCTGGCGCTGGAGATAGGCGGTGTGGATGACTTCGGCGAGGGATTTGACGTCTCCGCCCAGGCCCGCGTTTTCGAACATCTGGGTGAGGTGGCCGATGAGGGAGGCTTCGTCATCATACGGGGTGCCGCGCAGCATTTCGCGCAGGGTAATCGGGTTCGCTTCCCGCCCGCGGTTGACCAGCGTTTGCAGGCTTTCGAAAATGGCGGAGTGCAGCGGGACGTAGAAATGTTCGGCCATAATCGCGCCGGCGAGGTCGTCCAGCTGGCGGTTATTCACCATGAGCAGGCCGAGGAGCGCTTGCTCCGCCGCGACGCTGTGGGGGACCTGGATGGTGGGCTGGGCGAGGTCGGTCCCCCCCGCTTTTGCGGCTGTGAGCGCGGTTTGCGCGGCGGATGCGAGGGAGACGACTTGGGCCATGGAGGACACTATAGGGGGAATGGGAGATGGGGGCGAGGGGAAAGAGTCCGTTTTTTATCCACGGGGTTATCCACAGGTGTTCGTGCCTGTGGTTGAGCACGGGTTCAAACGGCCATCTGAAACTTTTGGGCGCGTCTTATGTAGAACGCCTACACTGCGCCACGCCCAAAACTTCCAGCTGAACCCTTTGAACCTCGTGCGTGCAATCCCGCTCGTTCCATAAAAATGGGCCGCCTTTTGGGGCGGCCCGGTTGGGGATTCGGTATCAGGCCGCGGCGTGCTGCGGGTAGGTGACGACGTGGGGACCGGCGAAGTAGACTTCGGGGATATCGTCAGTTACAGCGGCGGCGGGGGCTGCAGGCTCTTCTGCCGGAGCAGAGGGAGCGGCGGGCCGTGCGGCGGCGAGCTGGGCTTCGGTGCGCGTGATTTCGTTCTTCAGCGAGCATTTCTTGTTCTTCAGCGCCTTGATTTCGTTGGCGCTGTTGATGGTGCTTGCGGGGTCCGCGAGGAGGGCGTTGAGCTCGGCGTCGGCTTCCGCGTGGCGCTTGGTCAGCGCTTCGAGATGCTTGGTGAGTTTTTTGGGGGAAATGGTCTTGCGCATGAATCCTCCGTAGTGAGTGATTTGCTTTCGGTAACCTTTTTATGATAGCTGGACTGATTGATTTGGCAAGAAAAAAGCCCGCCGAGGCGGGCTTTTTGGGTTTAGCGTGGCCTTCCTGCCAGCCTGCGGGGCTGGAGGCGGGGGCGGATGAGTGCCTGCATGCGCAGATGCGCGAGATGCTGGTACTGCGTATGATGTGACCTGACGGCGGCGAGCTGGGCGTCGAGTTCCGCCTTAGATGCGCCAGTGGCGGTGAGGCGTTCGTGTTCCTGCCGTGCGGCATACCATGCGTGCATGGCGGCTTTACTGGCTTGTTCGAGGTCCCAGCGGGAGGTTGGATAAACGGTGGGATGCATGGTGGACATGGGATGACCTTTCTGCATGAGGTAGAAGGGGATAGTGAATATAACCCGTGATTTGGGCAAGACAAATGTTCAGCCGGATTAAGGTATGGAGTGAAAGGCTTGTCGCGGGGGATCCCGGGTCTGGTCGAACATACCCCATCGTTCCGATGTGGAGTTC
>JAIXZU010000074.1 GCA_027489415.1 Alphaproteobacteria bacterium | reverse complement strand
GGGTGAGTTGTTTTACGTAATTAGTGAGCGGGGGGCGGCTTGGGGTTGACTTTTTCAGGGTTTTGGTATACAATATGTTCATATCCCACACCTAGGAGAGTGACATGACACCGTTTGAAGCTTTGCGGGCAGCTTTGCGTATTGCTGCCAAGGAGACAGAGGTTTTTGTGGTGAGCCCTGACGGGATCACCCAGTTGAAACTGATATTTGAGCCCGGAAAGGAGCCGGGGGAGGAAAAGCTTACCATTGAGAGCATCAAACCGGAGCCACGGCGTGTGCCGCGGATTAGCACTCCGGTAATCACTCAGACAGAATTGAATGGGCGGGTTTGGCTCAAATCATCCGCCAGAGACGTGATTGAGGCCGCCACGTTTGGTGAGCTGGCGGCGAAGATTGATGCTTTGCCAGCGCCTACGGGGTTTTCTATTCACATGCTGGTGCTGATGCGTCAGGCTGCTGGAGACCCGAACTTTGAAGGCTTTTTTGAACGGGTTTGAGCCCCCTGCCCTTGCTACTGCCTTTTGGGGCGGTGGCGTTTATCCTATAACCAGGGAGTTGACGATGTCCGGTCATTATGAGGTCTTCCGCCCGATGTGGTTGGCTTTGAATTTCCCGCCTGTTGAACATGACAATGTGGTGCAGTTCACCTTGCTGGTGACTGAACCGAAACAAGCTTTTCCGGTGATCATCACTTACGGAGAAGATTGTTTAATGCTGCAGCCCGAGCGAGGTTACGGCAAGGGGGGCGGCGTGATTGCCCTGAACAACCTTGGGCACATGTTCTTCAGTTTTGCGCCTGAAGAGGATGTGTGCCACGGCAAGGATTGGGCCGAGCTGGCGGCTGACTTGCGGAAAGTTTGGGGATTTTTTCCCGAACTTACACTTGGAAGCTATGGCTGGTTGAGGGATTTTCTGGACTTCGTTGCCGGAAACCCTACACCGACCCAGTTTCGGGTTCAAACGTGACGTGCCGCCCTTCGGGGCGGCATTTTTTGTTGACTAACAGGGGCTTGTGTATGCAGATATGGTTATCGTAGCGCGGATTATGGAGGATACCATGGCGCAGACACCACATGACTTTTTTAAGCTGCCGTTCCGGGCTTTTGGAGTGGAGCTGAATGCTGACGATGATATTGGCGAGATTCATGTTGTTGATCTTGCCTGTGGGCGACATCTCAGATTTGTTTTCCAGTCGAACTTCTTCATTACCATCTTTGCTGGAGAGAAGCCGACAGGCAGCGGTATTTTATTGGAAGCAAGGTGTTCGTTACACAAGCAGGACAAAGACACCGTGCTGTGGAATGACAGTTGTACCCCGCATATTGTCGTGCGGAGTTGGACGGCATTGGCAGACGCTTTTGAGCCGTTGCTGGCACCTTTTACACCTGCGACGAACCCTGCCATGAGAGAGATATTTCCCATGGATGAGGAAACCCATAAGGTTAACAGTGGGGCGCTGTTCCGGTTCATCCGCTTTTTTGAGACGGGAGACGGTATGTTTGAAAAGCACTACCGTTTGGTTGAAGAACCACGCCATGAAAAAGAGCGTAAGCTGGGGCGATCCCAAGCTTAACGATTAAGAGGGCACCTTGCGGTGCCCTTTTTTTGCCCCCTGCCCTGACTAGGCTTGGGCGATGAGTTCGAGGAGGAGTTTGTTGGCGAGTTCCGGGTTGGCCTGGCCTTTGGTTTCCTTCATGACGAAGCCGACGAAGCTGCCGAAGATACGCTCGTTGCCGCCTTTGAATTTGGCGACGGCGTCCGGATTTGCGGCCAGTGCCTTGACGCAGATGGCGCGGAGTTCGTCCTCGTTCGAGTTCTGGGCGAGGCCTTGGGCTTCGACGATTTCAGCGGGGGTTTGGGTGGTGCCCTTCTCGGCATTTTCCAGCATGATGGCGAAGACCTGCTTGGCGATTTTCCCGCTAATTTTGCCGGAGGTGATGAGCGCGATGAGTTCGCCGAGGGCGCCTGCGGTAATGGGGCTGTTCTCCAGCTCCTTCCCTGATTTATTGAGGCCGGCGCAGAGTTCGACGGTCATCCAGTTGGCGGCCATTTTGGGTTCGGCGCCGGATTTCAGCATGGCTTGGTAGTAGTCCGCGTAGGTTTTTTCGGACGTGAGGAGCGAGGCGTCGTAAGCGGTGAGGCCATAGTCCGCCATGAAGCGGGCTTTGAGGGTGTCCGGCAGTTCTGGCATCGTGGCCTTGATTTTCTCGATGCGGAGAGGGTCGAGGTTCACGGGCAGGAGGTCCGGGCATGGGAAGTAGCGGTAGTCGTGGGCGTCTTCCTTGGAGCGGAGGGTGCGGGTTTCTTGGAGGTCAGGGTCCCACAGGCGAGTTTCTTGATCCACAGTGCCGCCGGATTCCCAGATGCTGACCTGGCGCTCGGCCTCGTGCTGGATGGCGTGCATGACGTGGCGGATGGAGTTGAGGTTTTTGATTTCGCAGCGGGTGTTGAGGACGTTCGTGCCGATTTTGCGGACCGAGACGTTGGCGTCGCAGCGCAGGTTGCCTTTTTCCATGTCTCCGTCGCAGATTTCAAGAAAGCGCAGGAGCGTGCGGAGCTTTTTCATATATGCGCCGGCTTCTTCCGGTGTGCGCATTTCGGGCTCGCTGACAATTTCCATAAGTGGAACACCGGCGCGGTTGAGATCCACATACGAAACGTTGCCGCTGCCCATGTCGTGGATCGATTTGCCCGCGTCTTCTTCCAAGTGCATGCGGGTGATGTTGATGGTGCGGGAGCCGGACTCTAAATCAATATCGATTTTACCGCCCAAGACGATGGGTTGGTCAAACTGGCTGATTTGATAGCCTTTGGGGAGGTCCGGATAGTAGTAATTCTTCCGTGCGAAGACGGAGGACGGGTTGATTTTGGCGTCGATGGCAAGGCCGAGTTTGATGCCGGCGTCCACGGCGCCTGCATTCAGGACTGGAAGCATGCCGGGCATGCCGAGGTCGATCTCGTTCGCTTGGGTGTTTGGTTCCGCACCAAAGGCCGTGCTGCTGGTGCTGAACAGCTTGGACTTGGTGGTGACTTGGGCGTGGACTTCGAGGCCGATGACCATTTCGTAGTTGTGGGGGAGACTCATGGGGATTTCTCCTTACATTCCGTTAGCGTATTTAGAGTTGGTGGTGTAGCCGCTAGCGCGGATGGATTGGAAGGCCGTGGCGTAGCTTTCCAGCATGCCGAGGAGCCATTCCAAGCGGCCGGTGAGGTAGGTGTTGGATTCGGCTTGCTCGGGCTTGGTTTCCGGCTGGAAGACTTCACCGGCATTGCGGATGATGAGGTGTTCCGGCAGGTAGACCATACGGTTGTTTTTGGAGGTGAAGGCGCGGAGTTCCGTGACCGGATAGGCGCCGCTGATGCCTGCGCTGACGGTGACCGCGAGGGCCGGTTTGTGGGCCACAGTGGCGCCGTTACCGAGAAGCAGGAAGAAGTTGGCGAGTTTGGAGGGCATCATGCCGTGGTATTCCGGGCTGACGATGATGAAGGCGTCCGCGTCCGCGAGTTCGGTTTGGATGGGGGCCCAGAGGGTTTGCCATTTGGCGGCGAGGCCTTCCATGCCCCAGAGGCCTTCGTCCCAGAAGGGGAGTTCTTGGGTGGAGAGGTCCAGCACATAGGTGCTGTGGCCTTTGGCTTCCAGTTGGTTTGCGATGAAGCGGGTGATGCGGGGGCTGTTGCCGGTGGGGCGGTGGGAGCCGGAGATGAGGGCGATTTTCATGGGTGACTGAGTGATTGAGTTAATGAGTGATTGGGTTATGCGGCACTGGAGAGATTGGTGCGGCCTGCGGACCAGCGGGCGGTGGCAGCGGCGACGTGGGCGCCGAAGGCACGGGCGGTGGCGCGGTCTTCCTCGGCGGGGTTGGTTTCGGACACAGGCCCGTTGGCAGATTGGGTGGCGAGGCCGAGGTAGTGGCCGAAGCGGTTGAGGTTTTGGCCGTCCCCCGTGTAGACGCTTGGCATAACGCCGCAGTTGACCCAGAGCATACCGTGCTGCGCGGCGAGGATGCTCATGCTTTGCAGAGTGGCGAGTTTATCCCCCGCTGGATTACCGGAGTTGGTGAAGCCTGCGGCGAGTTTACCGGCCCATGCCTGGGTGAACCATTGTTTACTGGTTTCTTCGGCGAACTTTTTGAAGGTGGCGGAGACGTCCCCCATATACGTTGGCGAGCCGAAGATGATGCAGTCCGCGGCGGCGAGGTCGCTCCAGAGGCGTTCTACCGGATTTTCAATATTGTGGACGATGACGGAGGCGCCTGCGGCTTCCGCGCCCTTGGCGACTTCCAGTGCTACGGCTTCCGTATGGTGGTTGACGGAGTGGTAGGTGATGACGATGTTGGCCATGAAATGAGTGCTTTCGTGAATGAGTGATTGAGTGAATGCGTTTTGTTTATGCTTGGAAGGGAGGTTGGGTGAGACCTGCCATTTGTTCCCATGCGTGGGCAACTTGGAGGATGACCGTTTCGTTCCAGCGGGCGCCGATGAGCTGGAGGCCGACGGGGAGACGCGTGCCGTTTTCCTCGATGGTGCCGACATTCACGGACATGCCGGGGAGGCCTGCAAGCGAGGTGGGGATGGTGAAGACGTCCCCCAGATACATTGCGACGGGGTCGTTGCTCTTCGCGCCGATGGGGAAGGCTGCGGTGGGGGCCGTGGGGGCGAAGATGACGTCTACTTCTTCGAAGGCTTTGTCGAAGTCCCGAGATATCAACGTGCGGATTTGCATAGCCTTGGTGTAGAAGGCGTCATAGTAGCCGCTGCTGAGGGCGTAGTTACCGATCATAATGCGGCGTTTCACTTCGGCGCCAAAGCCTTCGGTACGGGACTTGAGGTAGGTTTCGACGAGGTTTTTACCTTCTTTGCGGACGCCGTAGCGGATACCGTCGTAGCGCGCAAGGTTGGAGGCGGCTTCGGCGGGTGCCACGATATAGTAGGCGGCGGGTGCGTACTGTGTGTGCGGCAGGGAGATTTGCTTGATGATGGCCCCCTCCCCTTCGAATTGGCGGGTGGCGGCTTCTATGAGGGTGCGGATTTTGGGATCGAGGCCGTCGATGAAGTATTCCTTCGGCAGACCGATGCGCAGGCCTTTGAGGTTCAGTTTGCCGAGGCTTTCGCGCCATGCGGGGACGGCTTGCGGGGATGAGGTGCTGTCCTTCGGGTCGTGTCCGGAGATGATTTCCATCAGGAGGGCGGCGTCTTCGGTGCTGCGGGTGATGACACCGGCTTGGTCCAGACTGCTTGCAAAGGCGACCATGCCCCAGCGGGAGCAGCGGCCGTAGGTGGGCTTGATGCCGACAAGGCCGGTGAAGGCGGCGGGTTGGCGAATGGAGCCGCCAGTGTCCGAGCCTGTTGCTGCATAACATTGGTAGTCCGCCACAGCGGCGGCGGAGCCGGAGCTGGAGCCGCCGGGGACGAGAGTGTCGTTCCAGGGGTTACGGGCGGGGCCGTAGCCGGAGTTTTCCCCGCTTCCGCCCATGGCGAACTCGTCCATGTTCAGTTTGCCGAGGTTGACCGCGCCTGCGTCCCACAGTTTTTGCGTGACGGTGCTTTCGTAGGCGGGGACGAAGTTATCCAGGAACTTGCTGGCGGCGGTCGTACGGATGCCGTTGGTGCAGAAGAGGTCCTTAATACCCAGTGGCAGGCCGGTGAGAGGTTGAATGTTGCCTGCGGCGATGGCGGCGTCCGCAGCTTTTGCGGCCGCGCGGGCGCCTTCGGGGTTCAAGGTAATATAGGCGTTGATGTGTTTACGAGCTTCGATGCGCGCGAGGTGGGCCTCGGTGAGTTCGAGGCTGGAGACTTCCTTCGCGTGCAGTTTGGCGAGGGCTTGGGTGGCGGTGAGTTGGAGAAGTTCGGACATAATTTCGTGATTCGGTTTTCGTTGTACGTGATTCGAAGGTGAGTGAGCTGAGAGCTGAAATTACTCGACAATTTTGGGGACGACGAAGAAGCCCATTTCGGACTGCGGGGCGCCCTTGAGGAGTTCGTCCCGGCGGGCGACGGGGTTTTGGGGGATGACGGCGATGTCCGCACGTTCCGGGCTGGTTTCAATATTCGCTGTGGTGGTGAGCGGGGGTACGCCGGAGGTATCCAGAGATTGGATTTGACCGACAAACTGGAGGATATTTTCGAACTCGGAGGCGAAGGCGGGGAGTTGCTCTTCAGAAAACTGCAAGCGCGAGAGGCTGGCCAGTTTAGCGATTTCTTTTGGTTCCAGTGACATAGCGATATTTCCCCCTAGGTATTCCTTGACAATCAATGCTTGGCACCTTAACCCCATGAGATGGTCACGCGCAACCCCTTGGAACTACCGACTGTTGGCAGATTGCTGGCGCTGGATATTGGTGAGAAGCGTGTGGGTGTGGCATTGAGCGATAGTGGGCGGCGTTTAGGTGCTGCACGCGGTATTTGGCCAAGGCCTTGGGCAGAATTGAAGGCCAAGATTGCGGCTGAGAAGGCGAATGGTGTTGTTTCGGTTGTTCTGGGCGAACCCCTGAATATGGACGGCAGCATTGGGCCGATGGCGACGGCGGTGAGAAGTTTGGCAGATCTGATTGAAAAAGAGCTTGGGTTACCTGTATTGTTGTGGGACGAACGCCTGACTAGCCGCCAAGTTGAAAGTGCTTTTTTTGAACAACGGCAAGGACGTGAGACGCGCGGCAGCAAGAAAGCCAGTGTGGGGCACGTGGATGCGGGGGCGGCGGTGGTGATTTTGCAGGGAGTTTTGGATTCCCTGCGCAGGTTTTAAGGTTTAGATACTTGTTTTAATAGGGAATTTTGGTATGTCAGATGCGGTTACGATTTGGTGGGTGCGGCAGGATTTCCGGCTGAAAGATAATGCTGCGTTGGCTTGGGCGGCGGCACGTGGACGGGTTTTAGCTGTTTATATTCATGATGATAACCAAGCCAAGCCTGTTAGTGGTGCCGGACTTTGGTGGTTGCAGAAGACCATGGAAACGATGGGAAAGCGGATTCCCTTAGTTGTGCGAAAAGGCCAGCCAGAGCGGGTTTTAGGTGACCTTATTCGGGAAGTGGGTGGTAAATGCGTGGTATGGAACCGGTGCTACGAGCCTTGGGCGGTTGCCAGAGATAAAGACCTTAAAGTGCTGTTGAAGGATGCCATGGGCGTTGAGGTGCACAGCTTTAACAGCGCGCTGTTGCATGAGCCATGGGAAGTGAAGAATTTGAGTGGCGGTGACTTTAAGGTGTTCACGCCCTACTGGAAGGCCTGCCTGAAGCTGGCGGCCGAGAAGGCGCCAGAGGTTGTGGAAGTGCCTGAGGTTACGTGGGTGGAAGGTGTGACAAGTGATGACTGGCAGTTTTACCCTGTGAAGGGTGAGCCAGACTGGGGCAAAGACTGGGACAGCCTGTGGACGCCAGGCGAGGTTGGTGCAAAGGCGGTGCTTGCGGATTTTCTGGCCAACAAGATGAGCAACTACCCTAGCGGGCGTGACCTGCCCGCGCAGGACTGGACCAGCAAGCTTAGCCCGCACCTGCACTTTGGGGAGATTGGGCCAAGGCAGGTATGGCACGCGGCGCAGGCTTATGACAAAGGCCGTGATAAGTTTTTGAGTGAGATTGGTTGGCGAGAGTTTTCGCACCACCTGATTTGGCATTACCCGACCATGGTGGACAGCAACTGGAAGCCTGCGTTTGACAATTACCCGTGGCGCAAGCTGGAAGGTGACGCCTTGCGTGATTTTGAGGCTTGGAAACGCGGGCAGACCGGTTACCCGATTGTGGACGCGGGCATGCGCCAGCTGTGGCAGACCGGCTGGATGCACAACCGCGTGCGGATGATTACGCCGAGCTTTTTGATTAAGCACCTGCGCATTGACTGGCGCGAGGGTGAAAAATGGTTTTGGGACACTTTAGTGGATGCCGACGTGCCCAACAACGTGGCCGGATGGCAGTGGGTGGCGGGCAGCGGGGCGGATGCGAGCCCGTACTTCAGGATTTTCAACCCCATGTTACAGGGGGCGAAATTTGACCCCGATGGGGCGTATGTGAAGCGCTGGTGCCCTGAGTTGGCGTTGCTGGACAGCCAGTACATTCATGCGCCGTGGGAGGCGCCACAGATGGTATTGCTGGGTGCGAAAATTAAATTGGGCGAGAGTTACCCGCGGCCGATTGTTGACCATGAGACGGCGCGGGCGGCAGCGCTGGCGGGGTATGAGTTGGTGAAGGGGGAGCAGGGTTAAGGGGTTAAGGGCTAATGGGGGGGGGCTGCGATTTACGGGAAGTGCGCTGGATAGGTAGGGGTTGCGCCGGCACGGTGGTATCTGTCAAAAAATGGGATTTTTTGAGATACCATCCGGCTGGCGCGGTGGCTTCGTCTTTTGGGTTGTGAAGTACGGTGCCGCAGTACGGGAAACCTTTGCGGTTCGGGGGTTGATTGATGCGAGACGAATAAAAGCCGCCAGTTGAGCTGGCGGCTTTTTTGGGTGCGGGGTTAGGATTTCAAGAGTTCCCGAATGACTTCGTCGTTCGAGAGCTTCTTCTGGAGCAGTTGGTGGAGGCCCGTTTCCGAGTACTCCAGATTATCCATGAGGGCGGTGAGGGTGGGGTTGTCGGCGATTTGGTCGGCGATTTCCGAGCGCCAGCGCTGCTTGTAACCGGCGTAGTCGATACAGTAAAACTGGATGATGGCCGGATGGATTTTCAGGGCTTCCCAGTCCCTCGCCAGTTGTTCGTAGTCCGGGGCCACGGAGGTGATTCCCGAGACCTCGTAGAGCATTTTCAGCTTTTCCGCCTGCTTGATGGCGTGGCGGAAAGAGGGGCGGATGATGCGGAAATCCACATTGAACCCGTTCAGGTGTTCATAGTGCGGTTTGATCATTTCCGGATAGCGTTCGCCGGGTTTGGCCGTTTGTTGCACCGGCAGAACCGTTGACTTGGTGCGGAAGACATTGCGCAGCTTGTAGCTTTGACCGAGTTCGATGTTATCGACTGATTCGTCCCTCCGTTGATCACTCAGAAACGTGATGACGCGGGGGTGGACGACGACGGCGTTACGGCTAGCGCCGCATTCTTCTTTGTCTTCGCCGAAGAGGCAGTCCAGCAGCGTTTCCTTTTTTTCGACCGTGCCGCCGGGGTAACTGAGGCGCCAACTGATGGCGTCCACCCCCATGCAGAGGCTGTTTTCGGGGAGTATTTGCGGACCGGCGCTATGGCCGACTGGGTGGGGGAGTTCGATTTTGAAGGGAGAGTCCAGCATATAGCAGCCGATGCGCAGGGGGACTATGTAGCCATCCCGCGCGACAAGCCTGCCTTGCTTGTTGTAGATAGCGTCCGGCATGGGAGGCCTCCTGACAAAAAGTTGGAAACAGTGTGCAGATGTAACTTATGGCTGGTTTAGCGTTAATTGAGGCTGAGGGCAAGGATTGTGTGTACGGTTACCACAAACGCCAACGCCGCCGGTAAACCGGCGGCGTTGGGACGAGTGACGTTATGCGGCTTGTGCCTGAGCACTGAGCGCGGTTGCGCGGGCCTTACGGACTGCGGATTTGAGCGGACGCCCGTGGTCCTTGCAGAACTTGTAGCCGAAGCCGATATCCTTCAAGGTTTCGCGGATGTGGGGGTAGTCGATATCCGGCGTTTCCTCAGGGAAGTCGTTGCTCAGGCTGCCGTCCCTCCGGAAGAGTTCCAGAGCGTGATAGGCGGCGTAGCGCATATCGATGCCCGGCAGTTTGCCTTCGAGAGTGGCGAGGTCCACGAACCGGGGGTTCTTGAACTCGGCAGGCTCTTTTTCCATGACGTCTTCGTTCAGCGCTTCCAGCAGGAAGAAGAAGCGGAGATCGACTTTGTCGTTCGGGACGGGATCGTCGATGACGGTGTGGACATCCGCCCCCGTGCAGAAAATTTTCGGCTGCGACAGAAGTGGGCGAAACTGAAATTGTTTTCCCACTTCCTGCTTGATTTCCCGCCGCAGGGCGAGGAATGCGTTGCAGTTGTCGATCACTTCAAATTTTCCACCGGGAAAGGCAATGCGGCCACCGGAGTCATCCCCTACCAGAATATGCCCCTGGCGATTGATGAAAACGCCAAATGCGGCACGCGTGACTGGCTTGAGGTTTTTAGGTTTAGAGATCATATCCGGTTGCCTCCGGTTCGAGAAAAAATGCGGTTTTTCTGGGGACGATGCCTATTCAAAAACATCTACCTTAGAATTCGCAGATAGGACCATTTGGGGTGGGGTGCAAGCAGAAATGCGGGAAAAAAGGGCCCCCTGCCCTTTTATTTTGAAAGCCTATTTATATGAACAGCTTACAAGATGGGTTTTGGGCTATTTCAGGCGGACGAAGCGGGCGCCGTTGCGGCCGGGGAGCCGTTCCAGCTGCGCGACACCGAAGATGTCCCCTTCCAGCTGGCGGCGGAGGATTTGGATGGCGGACTCGGTGCTGTCCCCGTTCAGCATGACGCGGTTGATGACGGCGTCGATGGCTCCGGCAGGCGAGTTGGCGTGGATGGTGGCCATGGAGCCTGCGTGGCCGGTGTTGATGGCGCTACAGAAAGTGAAGGCGTTTTCTTTACGGATTTCCCCCATGATGATGCGGTCCGGACGCAAACGAAGTGTGGCGTTGAGGAGGTCGTTCACCGCGGCTTGGCGCCCGCCTTCCTGCCCTTTGCTGAAGTTGGCGAAGAGGAAGTGGACGAGGTTGTCGTGGACCAAACGCAGTTCGGGGACGTCTTCCAGCACTACCAAGCGTTCGTGCATCGGGACGTGTTTGAGGCAGGCGTTCATGAAGCTGGTTTTACCAGTACCGGTACCGCCCGAGATGAGGATGGTTTTTTGCGAGCTGATGGTGTCGATGAGGAGTTGGCGTTCCTCTGGTGGCATTTCGTAGGAGTCGAGGTCGAATTCCCGGACGTTGGCAAGGCGCACGCCGAGCGTGAATCCGCGCGCGTTCTGTTGCCCCGCGACGAACTGGGCACGGTGGCCGCCGGGAAGTTTCACTGACAGGATGGGGTTGGCCATGTTGAACGTTTGGCCGGTGCGTTCGGAGAGGAGGTTCATCAGGGCGAAGAGGCGGTCCATGTCCAGCGATTCATCGTCGTAGAACGTCCAGGAGCCGTCATAGGCTTCGAAACCAATTTGGCACGGACGGTTGATGACGAGTTCTTTTTTACCCGCGATTTTGTCGGCCTCCAGCCATTTTAAAAATGGGGCGGCAAGTTGTTTTTCGGCGGGTGAGAGAATGAGTTCGGCCATGTAATTCGTGATTCGTGTTTTCGTTATTAGAAGGAATCCGTATCTATTGCCCCTACCCTACGCGATGGGTGTGGGTGGTGGCAATGTGCCGGGGCATCTTGTGGGAACTGAGTGTGGTGTTTGGGCGTCTTTATGATAAGATATGTGTATTAATAAGGAGGCGACCAATGGCGCTGGTTGAGATTTATACCAAGGATTACTGCCCGTACTGCGATAAGGCCAAGCTTCTGCTTGACCAGCTTAACGTGGATTACATTGAAATTGACCTTGTGGCTGAGCCCGAGCGTTATGACGAGCTGCGCCTGCGGCGGCCGAGTGCGCGGACGGTGCCGCAGATTTTCATTAACGACACCGGTATTGGCGGATGCGATGACCTTTATGCGCTATATGATACAGGCAAATTAAAGCCGATGTTAGAAGCATTGGATAGGCCTGTGGTTGATGGTGAAGGGCAGCTTTAGGCTGCTTTTTTATTACGTATTATATAGCGTATAGGCTTAGAGCTCGGTGGCTTCGGCAAGGTAGCGGGGTTGGGGGGATTCCGCCTTGACCCATGCCTGGCGGGCCATACTGAAGCGCAGGCCCTGGATGTGTGTGATGCGGAGGCCGGCGGCTTGGGCGAGGGTTTCCAACATGGCGGGGGTATGGAAGCGTTTAAAATGGCGTGCGTTACGCTTGGTGCGGCCGTAGATATAGCCGGAGAGCAGAATATGATAGAGCCATGCGCGCGGCCGGCGGTTGATGTGCGAGAAGATGATGAGGCCGCCGGGGGCGAGGATTTGGCGCAGCACCCAGACGAGTTTGGCGGCGTCGTCACTGTCCTCAAGAATGTCCAGCGCAAGTATGATGTCGTACCGACGCGTGTTGAGGAGCTTTTCGGGGCCCACTGCATGGAAGGTGATGGGAGCGCCGAAGGTGATGGCGGCGGCTTCGGCGGCGGCGACCATGCCGGGATTGCTGTCGATGGCGGTGATGTCCGCCCCTGACAAGGCCAGGAACTGGCCGATGGGGGATTCTCCGCAGCCGACGTCCAGCAGCGTTTTTCCGTAGAGGGGCGCGGGGTCGTCGTCCCGCATTTTAAAGTGTTTGGCGGCGCGGTCCAGAATGTATTTTTGGCGGAGGATGTTGTAGTCGTGGTAGACGTCGTTCCGGGCGCGGGGATGGCGGAGAGCTGCGGAAATTTGGGCGAAGCTAAGCCATTTGCTGATAGGCCGCCCCGGCCGTTTGGGCGGCTTTGATTTAGACGTGGATTTGAGGATGCTTCGGCCCATGAGGACCGCATGGTGCCAAGAGATGTGGCATTGTGCAAGATTTTAGCGTGGAAAATGTATGAAAATGCTTGCAATGAGACGCCAGTTGAGGCACATACAGGCCATTGCAGCGCTGGCCAAAGGTGCCCGTGCAGCCCTAAGAACTTGAAAGGACTGGTGATTATAATGGTACGTGTAGACGTTTTCCATAACGATGTTGAGCAGGCACTCCGCCGCCTGAAGAAGCTGATGAACCGTGAAGGCCTCTTCCGTGAGCTGCGTCAGCGTCGCTATCACGAGAAGCCCTTTGAAAAGCGCGCCCGCCTGATGCGTGAAGGTGTTCGCCGCAGCAAGAAGACTGAAAACAAGCGCAACTACGAACAGTAGGCGTAGAAAAGGCCCCGGGATCCGGGGCCTTCTCTTTTTCGGTAGTAGATTTTCAGCTGACTTTAGGCTTCTTATCCTTGTCTTCCGGCTTGTCCTTTTCATCGGGCTTACCGGACTTTGCGGGGGCGCGGTTCAGGTTGACGATATTGCCAGCCTGAGCATTGCCTTGTTCGATACCCTTGATGATGCCGTTGGCTTCGGCGAGTTTCTCAGTGAGCGGGTTTGCTGGATCCATTTTTGCAAATGTTTCCATAAAGACCCGGAGCCGTTCGCTCATCTCGGCGTTGGCTTTGTTGAGGCCTTCGTTCGACTGATTGGCTTTTGCCAACT
>JAIXZU010000158.1 GCA_027489415.1 Alphaproteobacteria bacterium | reverse complement strand
CTGACGCAATCTCTTTTATCACAATGCAATATCCCATTGAGACCTCCAAAAAAGGGACTACTACCAGTCTCAGATATAGGCTCAGATAAAGATATTTCAAGCCCTACCGCAAAGCAACCGTCCGCCGCGCACTCCAACACAACCACAAACTCATCCGGCGGGTCTGAATCCCATATTCTTCCACCGCCAAGTTATGCCACGGCTCACACTGCCCGAACATCTCCTTGATTTTCGGCGGCAAATACCCCTGTTCGTTCACATACACCACCAGCCTGCCGTTCAAATCCGGCAGCGGCCACAAATCATACTGGTTCAGCCGCTTGCCCTCGGCATTGATATACGCAAACTCCGGCGCCCCAATCGTATGGAACATCAACGGCGCCAACGTCTGGTAGCGGCTGCTCAAAATAATCGGGTTATCCAGCTTGTACATCATCAGGCCCACAAGGTTCCCCATCTCCTCCCAACCGCGCAAATCCTTGGTCGGGTCAATCTTGGCCTTCAGCGGCAGAATCCCCAAATCCCGCGCCTTGTAAGTATCCATCAGCATCAAACTCAACACCGAGTTCACCACAATCCCCCCAACAGCCACCCAATGCCACCAACGCCATCCTTTGGTTCCTTGGTTCCTTGGTTCCTGGTTCCTTCCCAACCAAACCGCCAGCACCACCACACCCACCACACTGCCCAGCACCGGCCAGTTCGCCTGCACCTTGCTGAACACGCTCAGCACAAGAAACGCTCCCAGAATCGCCCCCGCCACCCACACCAGCCAACGCTCAACGGCATTCCCCCTTAATCCCTTAACCATTAACCCACACACCATCAATCCGAACACCACCGGCCCCAGCACCAAAGCCTGCCCGCCCACATACTCACCGACACTCTTCCAGCCGCCATGACGCGTATCTCCCCCACCATCAGCCTGCCACAGCAGGTGCTCAACCCCCACCCAGCCGTTTTGCATGTTCCAAATCAGCACCGGCAGCATGAACACCAGCGCCACCAACCCACTCACCCATACCTGCGGGCGCAGCAACCACGCGCGCCTCACCACCAGCACATAAACGCCCAGCAGCGGGTAAAACACTGCCGCCGAATACTTCGCCAACCCGCCCAAACCAATCAGCACCCCAATCGCAATCCACCGCCCCCACTCCGCCGTATCCGCCTCTCTGGCTACCTGGTTCCCGGCTACCTGGCTACCTGCAACCAGCAGCATTGCGCCCAGCCACAGCGGCACCAGCACCGCATCAGGGCTCATAATCAACCCCCCCGCCGCAATCAGCGGCACAGTGGTCAACAACACCCACGCCCATCGCCCTGAACGCTCACCAGCAATCTCTTTGGCTAACAGATACCCCAGCACACTCACCAACCCCTGCCCCAGTAACGCAAACGCCTTCACGCCCAACAACGTATCGCCCAGCACCCACGTGGAAACCCCAATCAGCCACGTCACCAACGGCGGCTTGGTCAAAAAGCTCCAGTCGTTGTGCATAAGCCAACTCCAGTACTGGGCCTCATCCGGCGCCAGCCCGTAAGGGTGCCAAAGGGTAATGTAAAGCACCCGCGCCAGCAGCACCGTCAGCGTCGCCGCCCAAATCGCCACAGGCACCCCTAAAATCCTTACATCCTTAAATCCTGAAACCTTCAGGCTCTGGCCGCCGTGCGTTTTTGTGCGTATCATGCCCGCCATGCTGTCGCCCAAATCTCCTTCGGTCAAGCCGCTGCGCCCTGCCGCTGCCCTCAAATCCCGCATTACCAACCTGCCCTCTTGGGCGTCCGAAAACCTCCTTATCTGGGCCACCTTCGGTACCGCCGCCCTCATCCTCTGGGTCACGGGGCTGGATGTCCTCCTCGCCCACACCCTCTACCACCCCACCCTCTCGCCCCACGCCTTCTCGTTCGCAACCTTCCTGCGCCAGAACGGCACGCTCCCCGGCACCATCCTCGCCGTCCTCGGCCTTATCGCCCTGCTCTGGCCACGCCTCTGGAAAACCCGCCCGCTCCTCTACCGCACCGCCATGGTGGTCACACTCACCGCGGTGCTCGGCGTCGGCCTCACCAATCAAATCATCGTGAAAAAACTCGCGGACCGCCCCCGCCCGTCGGAAGTGATACTGGCGGACACGCCCACCACCTTCACCGACGGCTTCCGCGGCAACAGCATGCCCTCCGGCCACGCCGCCATGGGCTTCATTCTCGCCGCCCCGTTCTTCCCGCTGCGCCGCCGGAAACCCAAGCTCGCCGTAACCTTCCTCGCCACCGGCCTCACCGCCGGTCTGGTCGTCGGCACCTCACGCATGATGCTCGGCGCCCACTTCGCCACGGACGTCCTCATCGCCGGCGCCATCGCCCTCTCGGCCGCCAGCCTGTTCACCCTTATGTCCCAGCGTATTCCGCGCATTCACCCCACCATCATCGGCGCGGGCATGCTCATCGCCACACTGGCGGTCATTCTTGGCAACCGCTTCAATATCACGCTCACACTGCCCATCACCGAACCCTTCAAGCAAATCCAACTCCCCTGCCCCATCACCGCCGTTCCTGGTTCCTTGGATCCTTCGGTTCCTGGTTCCTCTCTTCTCACCGTCATCCTCAAAGGCTACGGCGCCCCCCTCAGCAACCTCGCATTAGTTCAGAAGGACGGCCTCATCACCCTCCAGCGCCATCTCGGCCTCTATCACTCCCTCACCTGCGAAGCCACCCTCACCACCCCCACCGAATAACAACCCCCAACCGCCCTCTCCCTGGCTACCCGGCCACCCGGCTACCCAGCCACCTTACCGTGTAACTCAAAAGTGCCCCAACCCCAGCGCTGATAACAAAATCCTGAACGTAAAATCACATTTTTTCTTGACACCCCCCCCAATACCCCGTAAAGCGCCTCTTAGTTAGCCAATGTAAGGAATTCAGGCCCATGTCACGCGTATGCGAAATCACCGGAAGCAAGGTCGGCGTCGGTAACAACGTCTCCCACTCCAACCGCCACACCAAGCGGACCTTCCGCCCCAACCTCCAAACCAAGACCTACCAGTCCGACATTCTCGGCCGCACCGTGACCCTCACGCTCACCGCCCGCGCCATCCGGACTCTCGACAAGTACAACGGCTTCGACGGCTACATGCTGCAAGTCAAAAACAAGCAAGTGCGTGAAAACTTCTCCGCCCACGCCGCCAAGCTGCGCAACACCATCCTGAAGCGTAATCTGAAGGCTCAAGCCAAGGCCTAAGCCTCACGGCACGCCAAAAGGCCGGTACATCTGTACCGGCCTTTTCGCATTCAGGGGGTGTCAGCCTTGGGTGGCCCATGCTCCCTGTCCACCTCCCACACATCAATGGTCTTGAAGGCCGGCTCCAGCTCAAGGTTCATTTCCAGCAGCGGGCTGGAACTCGGCGTCACGGCGCAGGTCGACCT
>JAIXZU010000039.1 GCA_027489415.1 Alphaproteobacteria bacterium | reverse complement strand
TGCTGATGGCCCTGTTTTTAAGCAGGGCCATTGCCTTTGCCGGTACCCATGAGGGTGTGCAAGATATTGCCCAGACGCCGGAATGGCTGGCGTTGCTGCACCATGAAAACGGCAAAAGCCGGATTGATGACGAGGGGTTCTTTCTGGCACGGGACGGGCGGCATGACCCGTTAGCTGAACTAGAGGCCACCCTTGCCGCGTTTGAGGGGGAGAGCAGCGGCGTGCAGTGCCGTTTCCCCGCGCGGTTTGCCTACCTGAGTGAAGCCATGCCCGTGCGGGCGCGGCAGTTCCGGCCCATGCCCTGCCAAGAGTTGGCCGAGTATGAGGCCAAGGTGCCGTTTGACCGGGTTTCGATGGTGTTTGCCACCGAGTACATACCCAACCCGACGACGATGATGGGGCATTTGTTCCTTAAAATGGACGGTGAGGCCAAGGGCCGTACTGCCGCCCATGCGTTGAGTTTTTATGCCGATTTGAACAAGGTGCGGAGTACGGCGGAGTTTATTGTGGATTCGCTTTTCACCGGGACGGATGGGGTGTTCCTGCTTGAGCCTTACCAGACCCGCCGTGACAGCTATGTGCGGGATGGCAAGCGCAGCATGTGGGAATTTGAACTGAAGCTGACCGCAAAACAGCGGCGGATGTTGAAGCTACATGCGTGGGAAATGCGCGGCACCAGCGTGGATTATGATTTACGGGCCAACAACTGCGGCAGTGCGGTGATAAGGCTTTTGATGGCGGCTGACCCGAGCCTTGAGCGCGTGCTTTACAAGCCCTATGTGACGCCGGGCGATTTGCTGCGGAAGCTTGAGGAAGAGGGATTTTTGACGCGGGCAGTGTTTGTGCCTTCCGAGCTTTATGCCTTGCGCAACCCTGACGGGCAGGGCGGTGTGGTGGTGCCCAAGGGCAATGTAACCAACAAGACCCATGCGGCGGGTGTGGCGGTTGAGCATGCGTGGGAGGAGGGGGACGGCTTTATGAAGCTGGGGCTTACGCCTGCCTACAACCAGCTGATGAGCCCGAATGATTATGCCGAAGCTGAGTATGAGGTGAACCTGTTTGCGCTGGACGTTGGTGTGAGCCGCGAGCTGGACACGGTGAACGTGCAGAAGATGGAGATTATTGGGATGAAATCTCTGCTTCCTGTTCGGGACGGGGATGCGAGCCTTTCCCGCAGCTTGAGCGTGGGCGTTGAGAACGCGGGGTATGGCATGGAGACGGGCAAGCTGTTCCCCAAGGCGTTTGGTGGCGTGGGCTACACGGTGAGTGTGCTGGATGACAGCGTGTACGCCTATGGCATGCTAAACGGCGGTTACAGCTATTACGGGCAGGACCATGTGCTGAGTGTAGTGCCGGAAGTGGGCTTGATTGTGCGGCAGGGCGATTTTGGCAAGGCGCAGGTGGGGTATGAGGAATTCATGAACAGTGCCACCTACAAGTATGACAGCCGGTTTGTGGCGCGCCAGAGCGTGTATGTGAGCCGTGACGTGAGCCTGAACGCCAGTTATGAGCACGCGGTGACGGGGCGGGGAGACAACCGTGACCGCGTTGGTGTGGGAGTGAGTTTCCGCTTTTAGGCGGCAACGGTTTTAGTTGGATTTCGGGTGTTTGGCTTTGTGCTCGGGCTCCACATGAATGGTGGTTTGGGAGTCGGGGAGGGCTTGTTTCAGGGCGTGTTCGAGGTCGTCGCAGATGGTATGAGATTCGGCAACGGTCATGGTGCCCGGGACGACGAGGTGGAAGTCTATGAACGTTGCTTTTCCGGCGTGGCGGGTGCGGAGGTCGTGGGTTTCCATCACTTTGGGATTGCTGTTGATGATGCGGGTGATGAGGGCGAGTTCCTGGGCGGGGACGGCTTCGTCCAGCAGCCCGCTGGTGTTGTCGCGTATCACTTCCCAGCCGCTGTGGAGGACGTGGATGGCGACTAGGGCGGCGATGAGGCTATCCAGCACCGCGAGCCCTGTGAGGGCGACGAGGGCGACGCCTGCGATGACTCCGAGCGATGTGAAGACGTCGGTCATGAGGTGTTTGCCGTCCGACACTAAAGCCGCTGAGCGGTGCTTTTTGCCGTGGGTGATAAGTTTACGGCTCCATGCCACATTCAACAGTGTGGCGAGGGTGCTGACGGCGATGCCGAGGAGGGGGGCGTCCGGCAATTGCGGACTTAAGAACCCCTGCCATGCCTGATGGAGGATGGCGGCGCCTGCCGCCATGATGAGGGCGCCGACGATGACGGCGGTCAGGTATTCCGCCTTGTGGTGGCCGAAGGGGTGTTCGGCATCCGCCGGTTGGGCGGCGATGCGGATGGCGACGATGGCGGCGGCGGCGGTGGCGATGTTGATGATGCTTTCGACTGCGTCCGAATACAGGGCCACGCTGCCTGTGAGCTTGTAAGCGGTGAATTTGATGGCGAGGACGATGAGGCTGACGGCAAGGCTGCCGACGGCGATGCGGAGGGTGAGGTTGGGGGTTGTGGTTGGCATGGGGGACCCTCCTGTTGGTGAGGCGACCCTAGTATAAACGACAAAAAAATACCACCGCAGTTGCCTGCGGTGGGGATTTTTCGTGGGTAGGGTGGAGGCAGCTTCAGGCGGCGTCGACGACTTGCGCCGCTTCTTCTAAGCTCGACTGAGAGGCGAGGTGGATTTCACGTATCATGCTCCGGCGCAGTTCGTAGAGACGGTCTTCGATACCAGCTACGTAGAAGTACTTGGGATCGAGTTCCAGGTGTGAGCGGTCCAGCATGCTGAGATTGCGCTTGGCGTATTTCTGGATCGTCTGCAGCGATGTTTCATGCGTGCCGAGGATGACGCCGTTTTCCACCACGCGGATGTGCGGAATGGTGAAGGCGTAGCCTTTGGCAAACTGCTTCGGGCGGTCGGGGTCGGCCATATTCACCGACACGAGCGCACGCGGCAGGTGGTAGACCTTGTCCGGGTCGTCGTTGGCGGCGGTGAGGCCTGCCAGCTCGTGCTGCAGGGTCAGGGACAGGATGGTGTCGCTGTCGAACTGCGTGACGTTCTGGTGCTCCTTCAGGAACCGCAGCGTGCCGAGAGGACCGGGGATGGTGGTCTTCTGGTCCGCTCCCTTAGAGCCGCGTTCCGCCACCTTGATGACGGGACGGCCGTTCACGTCCATCAGCTTGTAGACGCCGCCGATCGAGGATTGCTCCGACGGGGCGCCGACATCGGTGCCGACCATGAGCATCTGGATGGATGCTTCACCACGGGCCATTTGCGACATGAGGGTCGAGATGGCGCGGGGGTTGAGGTCGTTGCTGGCCATGATCAGGGTGTCATTCATGCCTGCGGCATTCAGAGCTATCCGGCATTCCTTGCTGAGATAAGCGAGGGCGCCGGAGTCCAGGCGGACGGCACGGAGTTTCTTGCCTTCTTCCTTGCAGACGCGGATGGCCAAGTGAATGGCCGCCAGCGTGTTGTAGGTGTCCAGCAGGATCGTGATGTCCTCCATGTGCCTGACGTAGGTGCGGAACGCTTCTTCTTCGGTGTCGTGGAAGACCACGAAGGCGTGGGCGAAGGTGCCGCGGGTCGGGATGCCGAGATCCATGGCTGCTGCCACGTTGGAGGTTCCGACGAAGCCGCCGATGAAGGAGGCGCGGGCGGGTGCCCGGCCGCCGATATCGAGGGCACGACGCAGGGAACCGTCCATGATCGGCAGGCTGGTGCCGTCGAACCCGGTTGCGGCGATGACGCAGCGGGCGGCTTCGGTTGCGATCAGTGACTGGGCGTTGATGATGTTGAGGATGATGGCCTCGACAACCAGGCACTGCCAGATGGGGCCGCTGATGCGCAGGAAGGGGACGTTGGCGAAGGCCAGCGCGCCTTCCGGCAGGGCGTCGATCGTGACGGTGAGCGGGGTTTCCGCGACCATCTTGAGGAACGCTTCGTCGAACAGCGGGTTGCCTGCTGCCGTCTTCAGCGAGCGGAGGTAGTCGACACGGGAGTCCGAGAACTTCCAGTCTTCCAGCCATTTCATGACGTCGGCGAGGCCTGCGACGAGCGCGAAGCTGCCACCGAACGGCGTGCGGCGGATGAACGAGTGAAAGGTGACATGCGTGTTGTGCGTACCGGCGCGGAAGAGGGCGAGGGCCATGGTGTAGGCGTAGAGATCGGCGTGCAAAGGGCCGTGTTGCAGGGTGGACATGGGATGTCTCCTTTCAGAAGCGGACGGGAAGATTGAACGGTGTGTTCGTTTTTTACTATGCCTGATGTGATGTTTGGATACAAATGATATTTGTGAAAATAATGTTGAATACATAATAAAAAATCCTCCCCGGCGCTGGTGCGGCGGGGAGGGGATTGCTTCGATAACAGGTGGGGGCATCAAGCAGCGAGGTGGGCTACGGCGGGAACCGGGAAGGTTGCCAGCAGGTGCTCGTCGAGCTTTTTCAGATACTCCCGGCCGTAGGGGCCGTTTTCGAGGCCTTCCCAGAGAGAGTCGGGGAGGTCGTTCGGGAGGTCTTCATACGCCCAGGCGGCGCCCATGGCGATGGCGGCGACGGTGTCGACGTCCCCCGTGAAGGCGACGCAGCGGATCAGGAGGTCCCGCAGGCTGGTGGCCTGCACCACCGCTGTGAGCGCGGCGCGGGTGCTTTCCATGCCGAGTGAACCGACCTTGCCTGACCAAGGCGTCATCCACTTCATTTCCTGCATTTTGTTGGTAATGAAGGTGAGCAGATGTTCGCGCGGGCCGAGTTTGTAGAGCATGTATTGGGCGGCAAAGGCTGTTGCCTCCGCTGCCCTCAATGCCGTTCCCATGTGGGTGACTTCCCCTTGTTTGCGTGCAAAACCGCGCATGTAAAGTGGATTGGGAAGAAGCCCGATGGGGGTTGCCCGCATGGCGGCGCCGGATTTTTGGGATTTGCCGAACTGGGCGCAGACGATTTCCAGAGGAATGTCCGACCGGTAGGCTTTTTCCATGGCGGCGGCCATACCCTTGGAGTAGCCGGCGTGGATGTCCCGCATGTAGCAGTCCAGGAAGTGCTGCGCGATGAAGGGGGCGGTAGGAAGCTGTCCGTCTTTCGCGGCCTGCAGGAGCAGCTCCGCGATGGCGATGCTCATCTGGGTGTCGTCCGTGTAGTGACCGGCTTTGAAGTCGGTGTGCGTCGGGTGGTCGCCCAGAAATTCACCGGTGTTGGTGGCGGCGTAGTCTTCGTACCTGCCTTTGCGGTATTCGTACTGGGCGCCGTAGGCGTCCCCGATAGCAACGGCGGTGACGGGGCCGAGAGTGATCATGCTGATGTCCTTTCAAGGTTGGCATGAGAAACATTTTGAGATGGTTACTTGTGGCAGCACATTAATTGTATTCTTTCGTTTATTCAAGAAATATAATTGCATACAATAAAGAAAACCCCCGGCTGGTGCCGGAGGTTTTGGTTCGTGTAACGCCGCACCTAGTAGAGGTGGTGCTGGCGGATGTAGGCGAGTTGCTCGGCGGTGAGGCCGTTGGTGCTTTCGCCGTTTTTCAGGACCTTGCGGACCGAGGTGGAGGAGCCTTCGTGCAGGATATGCGTGTGCGCGATGCGCCACTTGCCCTGCGGGACGATGCCGGTTTCTGAAGTATCCTCCTGTGCCGCGAATTCGAGGGAGGCGGGGCAGCTTGGGAGCTGGGCCGTCCAGGGTTCTCGCGGCAGGATGAGGATACTGCAGAGGTTCAGGAGTTCCTGATACCGGCCCCACGAGTGGAGGCTGGCCCAGTTGTCCGCGCCCATCAGGAAGGTGAAGGGCGTTTCCGGATAGACCGTTTTCAGGTGGGAGAGGAGCGTGTAGGTGCGGATGTCTTCGTTCAGCACCGTCATGCCTGCTTCGAAATCCGAGATTTCGATGTAGTCCTCGTGCCCTTTTATCCGCAGCCGGGCCAGTTCCCGCCGGTGGGCGTAACTGGCCATGGCTTTGGCCTTGAGCGGGTTGTGTGGCGTGAGCATCCACCACACCCGCTGATAGCCGAGGTCATGCCCGTAGAGCGAGACATCGACGTGGCCTTCGTGGGCGGGGTCGCCCGTCAGACCGAGGATGAGGGTGGGGTGGATGGTCATGGTGTTCTCCTTACTCCATGTATTCCAGCTTACCGCGAGCGGCGAGCTGGGCGAGGGCCTTGAAGGCTCGTTTTTCGTGCTTGTGGAACAGCGGCGACGGGGTCTTCAGCGTGATGCGACCCGGATTGCCCGGTTGCCAGCTGAGAATATAGAATTCCAGCGGGCCGGTCGTTTCCCGGCTGGGGCGCAGCTTGCTGATAGCGGCTTGTTCGTCCGCCGCGACCGGGCAACCAAAGAAGGTGCACTGGTGCGCCTTGTTGGCATCCGGCGTGTGGACGGTGAAGCCAGTGAGATACTGGCTGCGGTCGTAGAACTCGGCGCGCGGCAGAATTTTGCCGAGGCCAGGGAGTTCTTCCAGGCCTTCACGGTAGGCTTCGGCTTCTGCCAGAAGCACACCACCGATCGGTTTCTTCAGGACATCGATCACCTTGACGAAGCCGCCGAAGGAAATGCCGAAGCCCTTGCCGACACGGTAGCTGCGCGAGGCGCAGCCGACGTAGAGGCTGTTGGCCGTGGGACCGCGCCGGTAGAGGATTGCACCACAACCGGGGGCGGCCTTGGGGAAGGGATCCGTGACTTGGCTTTTTACTTGAGTATCCATGAGTTTCACTCCGTTTCGAGAGAGGTTGGCGGGGGCTTGGGGCCCCCGCCGAGGGTTCAGGCGGCCATGCTGTTGCGCAGGGCAAGCAGCGGTGCGAAGGTGCGGTCGTTGACTGCACCGGTGCGGTAGCCGTTGTCGAGGGGCATGCGGTAGTCCTTGTCGAGGTCCCCGTTGTGCCAGCGGGTGCCGGGAGGCGCCTGACGGCGCTTGAACTCGGCACCACGAACCAGATTGTAGACCTTCGTCACCACCTCCGGTGCGACGCCCTTGAGCTTGATTTCTGCGGGCGTTTTCATCTTTTCGATGATCTGCTCGAGAATCGCGTCGAGGATGTCGTAGGGGGGGAGGGAGTCGGTGTCCTTCTGGTCCGCACGGAGTTCGGCGCTTGGCGGCTTGTTGACAATCCGCAGCAGCGCTTCGGCCGTGGCCCATGTGCTGATGGTGCCGGTGTTTTCGGCGTACCAGCGGCAGAGCTTGAAGACTTCGGTCTTGTAGAGGTCCTTGATCGGGTTGTAACCCCCGTTCATGTCCCCGTACAGGGTCGAGTATCCCACGCTCATTTCTGACTTGTTGCCCGTGGTGAGCACCATGCCGTAGCCGGCGTTGCTGAAGGTCATCAGCAGCCGGCCGCGGGCGCGGGCCTGCAGGTTTTCTTCCGTGATGCCTTCAGGAGTGAAGGCGCCGTCCCCGTTCATGAGAATCTCGCGATCCGCCTTGATGATGGGGTCGATAGGCTTCAGGAAGAAGGCGACACCGAGGGATTCGGCCAGGGCGCGGGCGTCGGTGACCGAGCCAGCGCTACTGTAAGGACCGTACGGCATGCCGATGGCGGTGACGTTTTCCGCACCCAGTGCTGCCACCGCGAGGATGAGCACGAGGGCGGAGTCTACCCCTCCGGACAGGCCGATGACGGCCTTGCCCTTGTTGTGGCGGCCGACGTAGTCCTTCAGGCCGAGAACGTGGTGTTTCCAGGCTTCTTCGCCCCAGCCAACTTGCTGGAAGGGGTTGGAATTGAAGATCTCTTCCACCGATTTACCGTCAAAATAGAAGATGATTTTCGCATCTTCATACATTGCGGCGCGAGTGACTGTGCCGTCGGCTTTTATCAAGGCGGACTGGCCGTCGAAGACCAGTTCGTCCTGGCCGCCCCAGCGGTTGACGTAGAGCAGCGGGAGGCCGGTTTGGGCGACCCGCTTGCCCAGAACTTCCGAGCGGCGGGACCACTTGCCGTGGTCGTACGGTGAGGCATTCGGCGAGAGGAGGATTTGGGCCCCTTCGCGCTTCATGGCCATGCAGACCCGCTTGTGCCAGACGTCTTCGCAGATCGGGACGCCGAAGCACAGGCCCTTCCATGTGAACACGGAGGGCTTGCCACGTGTGTAGGTGCGCACTTCGTCGAAGACCGAGTTGTTTGGCAGCTCGGTTTTGGTGAAGATGTGCTGCACCTTGCCTTCCGCACAGAAGGCAACCGCATTGTAGATGCGCTTGCCGGACCGGAGCGGGAAGCCGATGAGGGCTGCGGCGTTGCCGAGGCAGAGGGGTGCTAGGTAGTTTTCCAGCACGGTGCGGGCGTCGTCCGAAAACTGGTGGACACGGACGAGGTCCTGCAGCGGATAGCCGCTGAGGGCCATTTCCGGGAAGACCAGAATGGTCGGGACGCGCGCGTTTTCGTGGCGAAGGATTTCCTTCGCCATATGGGTGCTGTTGCCGAGGAGGTCCCCCACCCGGCTGTTGAACTGGATGCCTATGATTTTGTGTTCCATGGTTCGTCTCCTTGAAAGTGTAGGCAGTTTGGGGGCCACCCCGCGCTGATTGCGCGGGGTGGCGAGTGACTTAGAGTGCGAGAAACGCGTCGGACGACATGACGTGCAGGCGGCCTTCGGCCTGGGCCTGCTTGAGAAGCGGGCGCGAGGCGATGAGGTCTTCGAGGTTGGCGGCGCCTTGGTACTGTTCGGTGTCGTAGCGCCCCGTGCCGCCCGGAATGGAGGGCACGAAGATGCCGGCGCTGAGGTCTTCCAGCAGGATGGCGTTGAAGCCGTTTGCCAGAGCGCCCGCGATGCCGCAGTAGACGCAGTAGTCCGTGGCGACGCCGGTGAAGACGAGCGTGGTGACGTTGGTTGTCTTCAGCAAATTGAAGAAGTACTTCCGCGTCATGTCGCTGTTTTCGTCCGCAGTGGGCCATTGGACCGCGAAGAGCCTGTTGTAGGCCGCCCGTTCGAGCTCGCTTGCGAACTGCAACTGATCGGCAGGAACGCCGACGTCGGAGGATTCGGCCCACATGTCGAACTTGTTCTTGAACAGTTCGAAGGTGTTGAGCCGTTCGCGGACAGCCTTCAGGTTGAAGGTGTAGTTCTGCTCGTCCGTTCCCCAGCCCTGATGGAACTGGAAGACGGCGGCTTCGGGGCTGAACTTGTATTCGGCCTCGAAGTGCGTGTCGTTGGTGGCGAGCAGACCGGAGATGCTTCCGAAGGCCGTGCTGCTGTACAGCTTTTCCATGAAGGCA
>JAIXZU010000135.1 GCA_027489415.1 Alphaproteobacteria bacterium | reverse complement strand
GCGTAGACTTCCTTGCTGTCGATTCCCTTGGAAGTGAGGGTGTCGATGCGCTCCACGGCGGCGGTTTCCAGAGGAACATAGCCGAAGGACTGATAGATGGCGGTGATTTTGGCGACGATGGCGTCAAAGGCCAGTTGCTCGGATGGCAGGAACTCGGGGAAGCCGGAAATGTTGGTTTTGGTGGGCATGGGGGAGGCTCTTGTGCGTTAGGGTTCGGTTTTTGGTGCCGGATGTTCGGTTTTTGGGCACACCTGTATGAATACGGTTTAGCATAGGTTAGGGTGTGCGGGAAGGGGAGATAGACCATGACCACAGCCACCAGCACCCAAACGAACAGCGGTAAAACGCCACAGATTTTCGTTTACGATGATATTCACCCCGAAGACGCGGCCATGTTGCAGGCGCTTTACAGCCGCAGCCCCGCCAGCGTGGTTGACCACCTTGATAAGGTGAAGGAAGCCGGTAGTGGCAAGTTCATGAGCCAGTATTACGTGGGCTACGGCCACGCCAGCATTGGTGACTGCGGTGTGACGACGATTTTTTTAGAAAACTATTCCATGCTGGCAGCCAAGGCCATTCAGGACAACGCGTTGTATTCCGGCCAAGAAGCCAGCACCCGCTACCTTGATTTTGCCCAGCAGCCAATGCATGACCCTTACAACCATGCTGCTAGCCGTGCGATTCTGGACGGGTGGATGAACCTTTATAACACCACCATGCCGATGGTGAAGGAAGGTTTGGCGAAGAAGCACCCGTTTGACCCAACCCAGTATAAGAGTGAGAAAGTTTGGCAAAACGCCGTGAATGCACGTGCGTTTGATATTATGCGCGGCTTTTTGCCGGTAGGTTGCACCACTTTGTTCAGTTGGACCACCAACCTGCGGCAGGCGCGGGAGCGGTTGATGGCGCTGAGCAACCATCCGCTTCAGGAAATTCGGGCTATGGCGCATGACCTTTATAAAGTGCTTTATGCGAAGTACCCCAACAGCTTCACAGGCGAGGAAATGACCGGTGAGGGCCGTTATGCTGCGCGGAGTGCTTACTATGCCCAACAGGCTGAGCGTGACAACTTTGTGAGCGTGCAGAACCTTCTGGACGAAGACCGCTTGATGGAAGATGACCTTGAAGAGCTGGAAAAAGGCGGCATGATGGTGAACAAAACCGAGCTGGATGTTGCCGGTTTGACCGACTTCGAAAAGCAGGCGATGAACACACGACCTGAGGGGGCGCTGCTGAACCGCCGGTTGGCTGCTTATGGGGTTTACCAACTTCAATTCCTGATTGATTTTGGCAGCTACCGTGACCTTCAGCGCCATAGAAACGGGATTTGCCAAGTGCCGCTGATTGATGGGGAGTTCGGGATTTACCCATGGTATGCCCAGCAGGTGCAGGAGCAGATTGGAGACGAGGCTTACGCAACCTTTGAAGCCGAAGTGGTGCGTTTGCTGGAGGCGATTGAAAACCTGCCGCAAGAACTTGGTGCGACTGCGATGAATAACCAGTACCTTTACCCGATGGGGACTTCCGTACTGTGCCAGTTGGCGTATTCTGTTCCGCAAATGGCATATGTGGCGGAACTGCGCAGCCAGAAGACGGTGCACCCCTCCCTGCGGCCGATTGCCCAAGCTATGGGGCGTGTACTGAAAGAGGACTTCCCCGAGATGAGCCTGTACATGGACTTTGATGCTGACGGCTGGAGTGCCAAGCGCGGTGAGCAGACGATCGAGGCGAAAGTCGCGTAGTATCATGTGGTGGGTATTTGCCTTGCTGGTTAGTGTGGCCCCTGTGTTGGCTGATACCAGCTTGGCTACAGTGGAGAAAATTACCGCTGACGAGTTGCCCAAAGTGAAGATGATTGTTGCGCAGCAGCAGCGGAATTTCCGTGATGCCTGTGAGACAGTTAAAGTTATTCGGGCTACTGCCCTAAGTGTAGCTGAGCCGGTTGTGGTTGATGCGACTGGCAAGGTTGTTAAGGGCTCTTGGCGTGTACGATATGCCGTTGATGTATGTGGTGAAGCGGGGTTGAGGACGGTTGAGATGGTGGCTGGGAATTCCGGACTGGCGCTTGAGCCGCTGGTGCCGGTGGCCACACTGGCTGATAAACGGTTGCAGGATGATATTCAGCGCAGCTTCCGCATGGCAGGAAATGTGGCTATGCCTCAGTGTACAGAGCTGCCTGTGATACGGGATACACGGGTGACAATTTACCCAGCTAAGCCCAATGAACGCTGGCAAGAGCTTTGGATTGGGCGTATGTGTGGGCGCGATTTAGGGCAAGTGGTGGAGTTTCTTCCAACCAAGGCTGGCACAACCTTCAAGATGAGCCTGCCGGCGCCTGTACGTAAATAATACATATATAGAGGTTGATTTCATGGCGAATGACATTTCTGGCGTACACCGCATTATTGCTGTGGCCAGTGGTAAAGGAGGAGTTGGCAAAAGCACGACTGCAATGAACCTTGCTGTGGCGTTGGGCCTTAAAGGGCTTAAGGTGGGGATTCTGGACGCTGATATTTACGGACCAAGCCAGCCCCGCATGATGGGTGTGAAGGATGCCAAGCCCGACAGCGATGGCCAGTGGATTGAGCCGGTGGTGGCCCATGGGATTAAGCTTATGAGCATGGGTTTCATGGTTGATGAGGCGACGCCGACCGTGTGGCGTGGGCCGATGGTGCAGAGTGCTTTGATGCAAATGCTCAAGCAGCTACGGTGGGGGAGTGGGGATAAGCCTTTGGCTGTTCTGGTTTTGGATAT
>JAIXZU010000015.1 GCA_027489415.1 Alphaproteobacteria bacterium | reverse complement strand
CACCTCAATGCCGCCCCCCAAGGGCGGCATTGTCGTACATGACGAGTTTTTGAACCCCATAGAGGCTTACACACCGCCTACCTCGCCAAATAAAGCCGCTTCGCCTACTTGACCAACATCCCCAACGCTCCCTAAATGCTCGCGTTACTACCCTCTGCGCATCATCAAAACACTTCCAAAGCCGCAATCCCGCGGCTAGTACCCTCTAGGGAGCCTTCATGTCCATGGTCATCAGCTGGGTCACCAGCTTGTCCTTTCTGCCGAAGCACGACCGCGCCACGCTCACCGAAAGCCTCATCGGCACGTCGGAAAGCGTGGAAAAATACCGCCTGATCCATTTTATGCTGACGGACCCCGACATCGGCCTGCTCCGCTATGCTTCCGATATCGAGCGTATCAAGGAATGGGTGCCGCGCCTCCTCACCCTGCAGCAACGCTGCATGGCAGGAGAAAAAGTCACCCAGGAAGAATGGGCTCCAGTCTACTGTAACCTGCAAACGGCCGCGCGGGTTGCTCTCAACAAAGTGCAGGACGTCAACAGTCGCGCGGGCAAAGTGAAGTACGACTACAAAGACCGCGCCCTCGCGGACCGCACCGCCTGCGTCACGGACGCCCTCGAAAACGCCGCCTACCACAGCTATGGAATGCAAAATCCTGATATTGTGCGTTCCATCTTCGAAGCCATGGTCAAAGCCGAAGGCTGCGAAGCCCGCCGGACGCGTGTCATGCCGGAAAAGGAAGCCGTAAAGCACGCTCGGGAACTCTTCCAGAGAAAGATCTTCGAGTTCCTCACCACCACCGCCGCCAACGCACAGTCGGAGGAACAAGCGGCCTGAAAACGACCCTAAAATCACAAAGCCGCCCTCACACGAGGGCGGTTTTTTGCGTCAAACCATGCTATAAAATGCCCATGAGCCTTCTCCACCTCCCGTCCACCACGTCAACGATGGACGACGCCCGCCGCCTGATAGCGGAAGGCAACACCACCACGTCAATTATAGTTGCGGACTTCCAAACCGCAGGCCGCGGCCGCCACAACCGCCCATGGCTCACCTTTCCAGCCCCCCACGGCATGGCCGCCACCTTCATTCTCCGCCCCGCCGTCGGCCCCCACCTCCCGCTCATCGCAGCCATAGCCCTCCACCAAGCCCTCACTCAACACTCAACACTCAACACCCAACACTTAAAAATCAAATGGCCGAACGACATCCTCCTGAACAGCCAAAAGCTCGCCGGCATCCTCTGTGAAAACATCGGCCAAACCGCATCTCTCATCGGTATCGGCCTCAATATCTACCCACCCGCCGAAGTCCCTCCCAACTTCCAAGGCACCTTCCTAACCTCCCGAAACCCCAAAACCCCGACACCCCAATCCCTCGCTTCCGCAATCATGGCTTGCCTAAACCCCCTCGTTGCCCTATATGAAAAGAACGGTTGGACCGAATCGCTCCACAACAGCTACGTCCAACACTGCGCAACCATCGGCAAAATTGTCCGCTGGAGGGTCCCTCAAGAAGGTAGTGGCTCCGCAGAAAACAAAGAACTTACCGGCCTCGCCCGTGGCCTCACACCCAACGGGCACCTCGAACTGGTGGATGGTAACGGCACGGTGCACGTCATTCATAGCGGAGAGATCTTCGACAAACGCCCATCATAGCTAGTCGAATCGCCGCACCACCTCGCATTATACTGCACCGTAAGCGTCCGCCGTGCGTCAAATCCTCCGGTAAGCCCAGTTTAGGCCATATGCCCGCTGGGGGGAGGGGATGGAGCGGCCCCATTTGCATATGGGAATTCGAAAGATACACTATGTCTAACAAAACTAAGCACTTGTCTGCATTGCCTCTCGGCGGCGTTGGCATCATCGGTACCAACATGATGGTCTACGACTGCGACGGAGACCTCATCGTAGTCGACGCCGGCGTCAGCTTCCCGGACGAAGCCGCCCCGGGTACGGACGTCATCGTTCCGGACACCCGCTTCCTGCGTGAACACGCGAAGCAAATTAAAGCCGTCTTCATCACCCACGCCCACGAGGACCACATCGGCGCCGTCGGTTACCTGTGGGACGACTTCGCAGGCGCGCCCGTCTACGCCTCCGCCCTCTCGCAACTGGTTATCCAGGGTAAACTTCAGGAACTCGGCATCCAGCCGAAAAAAGGCCAGCTGCGCACCATCCAGCCGAAGGAAGCCAACGTCGTCGGCCCGTTCAGCGTGGAATTCGTGCAAGTCTCGCACTCCGTACCGGAATGCTACGCCTTGGCCATCACCACCCACTACGGCACCATCGTCCATACGGGGGACTATAAATTCGACGACGCCGCACCCTTCGGCCAAGTAACGGACGAAGCCCGCTTCACCGAAATCGGTAAAGAAGGCGTATTAGCCGTGTTCGGGGACTCCACCAACGTCATGAACCCGAACGAATCCGGCTCAGAAGCGCCCGTCATCGCCCACCTGACGAAACTGATCGACGAAGCCAAGGGCCGCGTCTTCTTCGCCGCCTTCGCCTCGCACTTCGGCCGTACCTTTGAAGTCGCCAAAGCCGCCGCCAAAAACGGCCGTAAAGTCTGCTTCCTCGGCCGCACCATCAACAAGTTCATCGCGCACTCCAAGGTTCTTGGCTACTGGCCGAAGGAACTCAATAACTGGGTGATCGACGCCGAAGAAGCCGCCGGCCTTCCCGCTGAAAAAGTCTTTGTCTTCGCTAGCGGCACCCAAGGCGAACCCGGCTCCAGCCTCACCCGCCTGTCTCAGGGCGCGGACGTCCGCGGCCTGAAAATCAAGCAAGGCGACACCGTCATCATGTCCAGCCGGATGATTCCCGGCAACGAGCGCGGCATCCTCAACGTGGTCAACGGCTTCTACGCACTGGGCGTGAACATGATCAACGAGGAAAACGACCGCCTCACCCACGTCTCCGGCCACCCCGGCGCACCGGAAGTGAAGCGCATGTACAAAATGCTGCAACCGAAGTACGTCATCCCCGTGCACGGCGAAACCCGCCACCTGCTGGCCCACGGCAAACTGGCTGCTGCGGAAGGCTACCACCCCTGCCAACTCAAGGCAGGCCACAAGCTCATCTTGGCGGAAGAAGGCGCGAAGCCGGACTTCAAACCCTACCTGTCCACGAAGGTCTACCCGCACGGCTTTAACTACATCGACGGCCTGAACATCCTCGAAAACGACCCCCTCATCCTGAAGGAGCGCAAGCGCCTCGGCTACGATGGTCTGATTGTCGCCAGCCTCGCCATCAAAACCACCACCGGGGAATGGACCTCCGACGTCTCGCTGCAAACCCGCGGCCTGATCGACGAAGTCCTGCAAGCGGACGTCATGAAGTCCGCCGTCAACAAAACCGGTCAGGCACTGGAAGCCGTCTTCCAAAACGGCCGGATCGACGACCGCACCCGCGCTGCCGAAGTCATCTCGCAAACCCTGCGTCGTCACTTCAAGCACGAACGCGGTAAGCAACCCGCCACCGTCGTCAGCTTCGTCGAAGTCTAACCACCACGGCACACAAAAAGGCCTCCCATCAGGGAGGCCTTCTGCATGATACGCAACATCACCAAACCAGCTGGACATGAAACTTATCCCGCCGCGCGCTCAAAATCGTAGCAACGGGCAATGCAGGCACTTTCTCACCGATGCTGATACCCACCGCCTTCAGCAACTCAAGCGTACGTGGGTGCAAGTCCTCGGTCGTACTGATGCTAACGGTTGCAGTGTGGTGGTTCAGCCAGATAGACCTCTTGCCCTGCACCTTCACCAAGTCAACAACCTTCATAATCGCCTCAATCTGTGCCTTCACCGTCGCCGTCACAGGGCTGGTAATCGTCACGGTCTCAAGCTCTCGCACCACCGTCACATTATCATCTGGTCTCGGCCATTCTTGGTTAGGTTTTACCATCGTCAGTCCTCCAGAAAATCCCCACCAGCCAATCCGGCAGGGCAAAAAAGCTACTAAGCTGCATACAAATAACGGGCAGAACGATGATAATCAAGCAAAAAGGCCTCCCCATCAGGGAAGGCCTCTTCACATCATCGTGTCGGCTTATACAAGCTATTGCGGGGCAACTCCGGCAAACCGCCTTTCTCTATCGGCTGTTGCACCATTCTCGGCCTGCGCACAATCTCATGCTGCTTGGCGGGTTTCAGGGTTTTCAGCGTCACCGCGCGCTTCATGTGTGCGGTTCGCGTAATGGCCCAGAAAACGTAACCCCCAGCCATCAACCGTGCCGCATCTGGCGTCACATGCTCGGCAATCGTCATACCATCGGCAACGCGCTCGTATTGCAGCATGGCATTCAATCCACGCATAGCCTCCCAGTCGCGGTCTCGTAACAATCCCATAAGCCCTTTGGGGGGCATTGGCACCCGTATCTGCACATGCACCTCATCCATAGTCGGCTGGTGGGGAATGCAATCCACAAACCTTGCACGCCCGCGCGCAGTCTCCTGCACAATCGTACTGGTGCGCAGCATGGTTTCCATCATGGCCACAATCAGGCCCTCAGGCGGTAACAAGGTGTGCTTCACATCGCGTTTCGCCACTTTCAAGGCTTCTTCATAAGTCCGCGCAAAGGCGTCACTTACCGTCAAAATGTAATCTTCCATAGGGGGCTCCTGCGGCAGGTGTTTCAATAAAGTATGCAATTCCTACGCGCAAACCCCCCGAGCCGCAACGGAAAAATCGCAGCTCAACTAAGGGTATTCGTCACTCATGGGCCACACGTCCATTCCAATCTCACAAGTACTACCGCAAGTTGATACCAAAATCCCGAAACAGCCCTTGTAAGTGTCCCGTAAGCTGCTTACAATTTAAGAAAGCAAGGAAGTTGGCTGATGCAAATATGCTGCAACCATCAATTCTTTCCCAGAACAGGGCCTGTTCAATTACAACCTAAGGTTGTATAACAATAACCATGAACCTTCGTCATGAATTACCTCCGTCACCTAAAACCTTCCGCCGCCGGAGCGACCGCCTCATGCACCGGAATTTAATACTCGCTGCCATATTTGCGATAGGTTTCAACATTATATCGTGCTACACTATCATCTATACGCCGTTGATAGAAAGCCTCTTCCCCCTCCAGAAGCTGGACCCCTACGCCGCACAGGACAACATCGTCCTCGTGCTCTGCATCGGCATGGCCAGCATCATTATGCTGATGGGCCTCTACACCCTCAAAGTGCGTGCCCTGCTGACGGATATTAATAACCTGACACGGGAACGTGAGCGGGAACGCGAAGTCACCGCCCGTAACCAGAAACTGGAAGCACTCGGTTTGCTCGCGGCGGGCGTCTCCCACGAAATCAACACCTGCCTGCAAGTGGTGCTCGGTAGCTGCGAAATGGCCCTGAACCGCAAGCAGGACCCCGAACAATGCGCCCAGTTCATCCAGCGCGCCATAGACAACAGCCTCCACGCCCGCCGCGTCATTAAAAACGTGCTGGTGTTCTCAAATTCGAACGACTCCAAACCCATGGGCAGCGAGGATCTCTCCGCCGTGGTGAAGGAAGCGGTGGACTACAGCCAGGCCTACCTCTCCCAGCAAGTGAAGTTCGATATCGCCCAAGCCGAACCCGGCCCCCTGCACGTGAATATCGACCGCACCAGCCTGCATCAGGCCATCAGCAATCTTGCCAATAATGCGTCGCAGGCCATGAATCACCGCGGCACAATCTTCGTCTCCACCGGCAAAACGAAGGTGGACGACTCCGCCGCGCCCGAACTCGCCTCCATCCCACCCGGCACCTATGCCTACGTGAAATTGAGGGACACCGGCAGCGGCATCGAGCCCGAAAACCTCGCCCGCATCTTCGACCCCTTCTACACCACGAAACCGATAGGGGAGGGCACCGGCCTCGGTCTCTCCATGGTGCACGGCCTCATCAAAAGCATGAACGGCCACGTCACGGTCAGCAGCACGCCAGGCAACGGCACGGAATTCAGCTTCTTCTTACCAATGGCAGATAAAGGTCAACGTCATGAAAACGCCTAGTAAAATCGTGGTGGTGGATGATAACGCCGAAACCTTGGAAACCATCTGCCTGATGATCCGCAGCATGAATAACGCGGAGGTCTCAGGCTTCACCAGCGCGGAGGAGCTCTTCGAAACCATGGGGCCGGAACCGGATGTGGACCTGATCATGTGCGACTGGAACATGCCGGACAAAACCGGCCTCGAAACCCTGCAAGAAATCCGCAAGGACGGCAACCTCACGCCCTTCATCATGGTCACCGCACGGAACGATCTGGACTCCGTCCTCGAAGCCCGCAAATTCGGCGTGAATCTCTATATCAGCAAACCGTTTTCGCTGAACGAGTTGCACCAGAAAATCCGCTGGGTAATGAACAAAAACCCGCTGGACACCAGCAATCTCGCCTTTTCGGATGACTTCGCCTGCGGTAACACCTGAAAAAGCAAGGTCCTAGCGTAAAAAAGGGCTGGACACTCCCCCCCACACCCGCTATACAGCGCACAACCCCGGATGGCGAAGGGGCCGGACTGTTGTCAAACAGCCCGTATGCCCAGCTCTCCGGAGTTGTCGCTTTACGTGAAGAAATTCACCTAAAGCATTCATGTTAAAGGATACTACAATGCAACTCACTCACAGCATTAACGCTGCGGCTGCCAAGCACGAATGGTTCGTTATCGACGCCACCGACGTTCCGCTCGGTCGCCTCGCAACCACCGTGGCCCTCCGCCTGCGCGGCAAGCACAAGCCCAACTACACCCCTCACGTTGACAATGGCGACCACATCATCGTCATCAACGCGGAAAAAATTAAACTCACCGGCCACAAGGCCCAGAACATGGAATACCACTACCACACCGGTTACGTTGGCGGTCTGAAGACCATCATCGCCGGAAACGAGCGTAGCGGTAAGCACCCGGAGCGCCTCATCGAGCGCGCCGTTGAGCGCATGATGCCGAAGGAATCTCCTCTGGCCCGCCAAATGTTCACCAAGCTGCACGTTTACAAGGGTGACACCCACCCCCACGCCGCGCAACAACCCAAGCCGTTCAAGCTCGGCGCCAAGGAAGGGGTACGCTAATGTCTATCGCATCCAACATTAAAGCCGCGGACCAAAAAGCCGGTCGTTTCTACGCCACCGGTAAGCGTAAAACCTCTGTGGCCCGCGTTTGGCTCACCAAGGGTAAAGGTGAAATCACCATCAACGGCCGCAAGCTGGAAGACTACTTCGGCCGTCCGGTTCTGCAGATGATCGCCAACCAGCCGTTCTTCGCCATCGACATGGCCGGCAAGTTCGACATCAACGCCCGCTGCCACGGCGGCGGTCTGTCCGGTCAGGCAGGTGCGCTGCGTCATGGTATCGCCAAGGCGCTGAACGACTACGACATCGCCAACCGCCCCGCACTGAAGAAGCTCGGCTACCTGACGCGCGACCCGCGTGTGGTGGAAAGCAAGAAGTACGGTAAGCACAAAGCTCGTCGTTCCACCCAGTTCTCCAAGCGCTAGTTTGGAACTGGCTTCTGCCAAAAAAGCGCCCGCAAGGGCGCTTTTTGCACGTTAAACGGGGCTCAAATATCCACACCCGGCACAAATACCAGCAAAACCGAGCACCCACGGGCATCACAGCTCCCATTCGTACCCAGCCGGATAAACTCCAGCTCCACCAGCAGGCTCTCATCAAGGGCCTTTACGTAGCCTCTCATGAAGTCGTTGTAAGCCTCCATCAGTAGCGGGTTGCTCAGGTCAACATCCCAAACTCGCACTAGCCCGTAAGGTTGCTCATTCTCCCTCATGGCTGCAATCGAGCGGTAAAACAGTTTCTGTTCAACGTTTTGCTGTGCCATGGCATAACCGGCATCCCAATGGGCATTACCACTGGAAGAAAACGGAATCTTCTTATGCTCAGGCATCATGCCCATGCCTGCAAAATCCACATCCGCTACACTATCTTCACCCTGTGGGCTGAAAAGATACTCAGTGAGAAGCGATGCAGCAGCGAGGGAAATGATAACAAGGGTAACAATGCGGATGACATATCTCATCAAAGCCTCCACAGCTAAGTCACGGAAACGGTAAGTAAGTCGTCATAAAAACATACCCGAAAAATCATCTCCCGTATGCAAAAATTCACAGCCTTCTTTGCCACCACCGCACCCCTCTCAAGATGTCATAAATACAAAAAAGGCGCCCCGAAGGGCGCCCCGTAATCAAAGTCAATTCGAATAAATATTACTGCCGTCGAGAAATCTCAAACGCCGAGAAATCTGTAAGTCACAGCCGAAAATCCCGCAGGTCCAACTGGCTGCATTAACTTCAAAGCCGGTAAGTTCACTAAGCCCTTTCTCATAACCGGCCAAGAAGTCGCGGTCCTCAGGGAAGCTTGAAAAAAGGCCACCCTTGGAAATCCAGAAATCTCGAAAGTAACCCTCATAATCGGGGTCGATCGTCTCCTTGATTTCCTCAAAGGCGTCGGCATCCTTCATGCCGAACTCGTAACCTTCGAAATACCGTGCCTTGGCCTGATCGACTTTCATCGAGATAGCCTTTTCCATGATCTCCGGCCCGATCGCCACAGGCGCCCGTCCGTATAAGAAAATGACAGTCAACGCCACCACACATACCAATGCAACAAAAGTTGCAACCTGCACAGACTCGCTCTGTTCATTGAGTTTGGAAATCATCTTCTTCATCATCATCTCGGCCCGCCAAGGGCCGCCTCTGTTTGGGAGTTGACCACTTTGCAAGCCGCCTAAAAGGGCGGTTGATAACCCAAGTGTAGGGCAGGGGCCCCACTCTTCAACCCCCCAACCAAAAAAGGCGCCCCGCAGGGCGCCTCTCGTTACCAATGGATGTACAAAGTCGTATTGTAGCCGTGGTCACTATAACTCCACTGGGAAACATAGAATCCCCGGCCGAGCCTTTCCGTCACGGCTTCTACGTAAGCAGCTTGGAACATCTTGAACATATCCTCACCATACTCAAGCCGAAGTGGAACGACAGTGTAGTCATTGCCTTTAATCGTTTCGAGTGCAATCGCACGCTCAAGAATGGTGATATCAAGCAATTCTGCTGCCTTGTCTGCGTCCCGAACAACCTTGAGGAAGGCCTCGTTAGTGGCAATCCGTGCCTGCACTCCCGGGGCATGAACCACGGTAACGTAGGCCCTATCAAAGGCCATCTGGATTTTCAGGGGAAGATCCCCCGTAGTCCAATTCAAGAATACGTTGAACATAACAACGGTCATTACTACCGCAATAGCGGGGACAAAAAACGAAGAGAAACCCTTCATCATCTTAATTTCGGCCCGCTCGGGCCGCCTCTATCTGGAGTCAACCCAAACAAGCCGCCAAAAGTGCGGTTGTTAACCCAAGTGTAGGGCAGGGGCACCACTCTTCAACCCCCCAACCAAAAAAGGCGCCCCGCAGGGCGCCTTTCCGATATTTGAAGGGTGTTAACCCTTACTCAAAACCTGAAATTCGCATGCGAAAATCCCGGTGATACCGCATGGATAGACGCCCCAGGTGTTTCTCATCACCTTCAGGCCAGTTGCGTCCGACAGACCGGACATGTAACCTTCTAGGTAGTCCAGATCCGTCGAAAAGTCGGAAAACATCCCACCTTTCTTGATCAGAAAGGTCCTGACCGAGCCAGAATGATTCGGCTCGGCACGGTTGAGGATCGCCGACAGCGCCTCCGTATCCGTCAATGCGAACTGGTAGCCCGCATCAAACTTGACCTTAGCCGCCTTCTGCTTCTCAGCGAGGCTCTCCTTGACGAGTTCGCCCGTCACCGGCCCTTTCGGCGTCACCGATGCGAACGCCGCGTACGAAACGGATGCCAGAACAGCTGCAGCCATTGTGAATTTAACAAATTTCATCATCATCTCGGCCCGCTCGGGCCGCCTCTAGTTTGAGTTGACCACATAGCAAGCCGCCTAAAAGGGCGGTTGATAACCCAAGTGTAGGGCAGGGGCCCAACTCTACAACCCCCAAGCCAAAAAAAGGCGCCCCATCGGGCGCCTCACGTTACCAGTTGATGTACACCGTGGAATTCGGCCCCGGCTTATAGTTCTGGTAGGAATTCACCCAAAACCCATGTCCCAGCTTGTTCTGTAATGCCTCTTCAAAAGCATCCCGAAACTCGTCAATGCGCTCGTCCGGATAGGGCAAGTGAATCTCAACATTTGCCATGTCTTCGCCCTTGTTTGCCGCCGCAGCCATGGCTTGCTCAATCGGCGTCATATCAAACGTCTCAAGAAGCGCCTCAGCATCCTTCTCAAGCCCGATACGTGCCTCATTCGTGGCAATCCGTATCGCCAGCAAGCGGGAAGGGAACACATCGTTCACAACCCTATCCACATGTAACTGGTACTGGGTCTGAAATCCCCCCATGGCCCACGTCGTAACCGTGGCAACGGTAACAACAGAAATCGCCGCACCAAGAAACATGGCGAACATAATTTTGGAAAGTGAGTTCATCGCATCTCGGCCCGCCCGGGCCGCCTCCTGATAAGAGTTGCACCCAAGCAAGCCGTCCAAACGGTCTTGTTAAACCTCCTATAATCCGATTTTCATTGCTCGTATACAATAAATCCGCTATAACCCCGCAAATGTCACACCCCTTCGCGCAAAGCCGCACTCCACGTCATTCCTAGCATCCTAACATCCTAAAATCCTAGTATCCTCCCTCTCATGCCGTCATACACCATCCTCCTCATGCGCCAGGACCGCACCGATCTCCGCCCGTTCCGCATGCACATCGGTATCAAAACCTTCTGGTTCCTCGTCCTTCTCGCCATCGGCCTGCCCATCGGCGGCTTCCTCATTTCGGTGGGCATCCTCGCGCCCGCATGGTTGAAGCTGGACTTTAAGTCCATGCAGCAAAGTGTTGAAGAGGCTCAACATAATCTCCAGCCTCTGCAACAGCAGAATGCGGATCTCGCCCAGAAAAAGCAGCAACTCGAAGCCCAGTTGAAGCAAATCCGCGAAGCCCACGCGCAAACCGAAACCGAGGTAACCATGGCCCGCACCGCGCGCTTGGAAGCCTCCAGCCGGATTGCCGAAATGGAAGGCGAACTCATCACGCTGAAAAAATCGCTCGCCAGCTACGAAAAACTCCTAAAACCGAAGCTGGAGCGCGAACTTGTTGAATGTGTGGACGTCGTCGCCAGCTACAAGGACGGCGAAGTCACCTACAAAAGCAACTTTGTAAAGGTCAGTCAATCCAGCAACCTGCCCGCCTCACTCACCGCCCGCGTGCGCGTTCTGGCGGGGGACAACGTCATGGCCATGGAACAAGGCCAAACCAGCGGCACCGTCGTCAATCACAGCTTGGAAATGGCGCGCAGCCCATCACTTAAGGGCAAGCTCCCGCTGCCGGAAGCCCAAGCCGCAGGCACCACCCGCGTGCTGGACGTCAAAATCTACGACGGCAGCAAAACCGTAGGCTACTGCTGGAAGTCCTTCTAGGAATTGGGTTTATGTCAGCTGGGCGTAATCCGTCCCAGCTGGCATAATTCTCCAAAACGCCTGTTCACTGTTCACTTATCACTGTTCACTGATAAGCCACACCCCCCGCACCCAAACCACGCACAGCCTTCCCAAAATCCGCACTTTCGGCTATGGTGCGGCATCAGGTCAGGCAGGTATGCCTTGGCCCCTAATTGGAGTTTGCACAATGTTATGGTTTCTAGGCGGTAAAAAAGCGGGCTCTAAATCCGAGAGCATCTCGCTGGAAGTCGTGGACCCCCGCGACATCGACGGCCATTGCCTCATCACCGGCAACCTGCAAATCCGCGGGGATGTCTACTTCAGCGGCCAGCTCCGCGTGGATGGCCGCATCGACGGTAAAGTCAGCGTGTTTGAAGGCGGCAAAGGCCAGCTCATCGTCAGCAAGGGCGCGGTTATCAACGGCCCCGTGTACGCAAATACCGTGCTGGTGGACGGCACCATCAACGGCCCGATGGACGTTGAAGAAAAGCTCGAATGCCGCCCCAACGCCGTCATTCGCGGGCGTGTGATATACGGCTCGATGCACATTACGGACGGTGCCAAAATCGAAGCCCAGTGCCAGCAACGCACCAATATCTCGAATTCCACGACAGACGACACCATGGCCCCGCCACTCCTCGCCACGCGGGACGTAACCTCGAAACTGTCCGACTAGGGCAGGGGGATGATCCTCTCCTTCAAGGGCATCATGCCCACCCTCCACGCAACCACATGGGTCGCCCCGAACGCCACTGTCATCGGGGATACCCACATCGGCGCGCGCAGCACCATCTGGTTCGGCGCGGTCCTGCGCGGAGACGTCAATCACATCCGCATCGGTGAAGAAACCAACGTGCAGGACAACGCCGTGATCCACGTCACCACAAACGGCAATCCCACCATTCTCGGTAACCGCGTCACCATCGGCCACGCCGCCATTCTACACGCCTGCAAGGTGGAGGACGAAGCCCTCGTCGGCATGGGCGCCACAGTGCTGGACGGCGCCATCATCCAATCCCGCAGCATGGTCGCCGCCGGCGCCCTCATCTCACCGGGAAAAATCGTAGAAACCGGCTGGCTCTGGGCTGGCGTCCCCGCCAAACCGGTCCGTAGACTGACGGACGACGAACTCAAATACCTCAGCTGGTCCGCCACCCACTACGCCAACCTCGCCGAAAACTACAAATAACCAAATTCCGGCGCACAGCGCCGTTTTTCAGGGCTGCACGCAGTAGGCTGAAAGGTCTCTACGTGCCGATGAGGACGACGCAACGTACAAGTGTACGTAAGGAGGAGGAAGCGGTACGTAGAGACCTTTCAGCCACTGCCAACGAATCGACTGTGTCAATTAATACACAAGTGCCTGTTAATGTTGCTTACATTTGGCTTACCTTCACCGCTTGGCATTGACAACAATACCGCTGTTTCTTAAACATGAGCGTAGGTTTCGCAGGGGCCGCGGCTACAGTAGCAGTAAGCAATGATTGCAACTGGGTTGAAAGGTACAGGCGGCGGCGGCTGGCAACAGCTAGCCGTTCACCGTCCGGCGAAACCATATGGCCCCAACTGCGTTATTGCACTGGAAGGCCCCTGAGATAAAAATGAACGATATAAAAGGATCACTCCATGAACAAGGCTCCCTTGATTATTGCTGGTGTTGCCGTGCTGGGCGTTGCTGCCTACCTGGTTTACAACCAACAGAACGCCCCTGTTAGCGAAGAAGCCCCGGCTCCTATGGAAGCCCCGGCTCCTGAAGCTGCTCCGGCTCCCGCCCCGGCTCCTGAAATGGCCCCGGCTCCTGAAGCTGCTCCGGCTCCCGAAGCCGCTCCGGCTCCTGAAGCTGCCCCGGCTCCTGAAGCCGCTCCGGCTCCGGCACCTGCCCAGTAATTCACTGGCAAGTGATGAAAAAGGCCCCCGAACAGGGGCCTTTTTCTATGCTGAATAAGGGCAACGCCAAATGCTCAACACTCAATACCCAACACTCAACACTTAAAACATCACATCCACACTCGGCAAAGGCCTGCCAATCAACCCTCCCACCAAGGCAGCACCGCCGGTGGAAAGGGCGGGCAGCAATTCGCGCAGGCCGCTGTCTTGCAGCATGGGCAGTAAGCCGTTGCCACCGACTAAGCTGAAACCGCGCCTATCGGTCAAGGTTTTCACCAGTCCAAGGGTTCCGGTGCGGCCTTCTGGGTGCTCGGTAATGCCAAGGCTGCCAAGCAACATGGTGGTGCCGCCGCTCACCACAAGGCGCTGCCATGTTGCAAGGGTGGCGGGGCCAATATCAATCACACTTTCTTGGGCCCCAATGGCGTAGGCGGGGCGTACTTCAGCGGGGGCTGTCGGGGCGCTGGCGTTGCGCACCATCACGTCTTGCGGCAGGTGCAGGCGGCAACCAACCACACCGGCTTCGGTCAGCAGGTCGCGGGCGGCGTCAACGTAGGTCGGGTCAAGCAGGCTCTGGCCAAGGCCAAGGTCGCGGGCGGCCATGAAGGTGTTGGCAATCGCCCCACCCAGCATCACGGTGTCCACTTTGGTCAGCATCTGGCGCAAAAGCTCAATTTTGCTCTCCACGTTGTTTCCACCCAGCACCAGTAAAATGGGCTTGTCGGGGTTGTTTTTAAGCCTGCGCAACCACATCAGCTCGCGTTCCATCAGCTCGCCAATCACACAGGTGTCCATGGCACCGGCAAGGCCGCTGGTGCTGGCGTGGGCGCGGTGGGCGCTGGCGAAGGCGTCATTCACAAACACGTCTCCAAGGGCGGCCAGCTGCTGCACAAAACTATGCTGGTTCATTTGTTCACCTAAATGAAAACGCACGTTTTCCAGCATCACAATCTGTCCGGGGGCCAACTCGGCCATGGCTTGCTCGGCAATGCGGCCCACGCAGTCGGGTACATGCTCTACGGGCTGCCCCAGCAGGCCGCTTAAAATCGCCGCCAGTGGTTTTGTCGAAAGCTCCGGCACCACACGCCCGCCCGGCCGCCCGCGGTGGGTTAAAATCCCGACTCTAGCGCCGCCACTCAATAACCGCTGAATCGTCGGTAACGTGCTGGCAATCCTGTAATCGTCATACAGCGTACCATCGGGGTTCTGGCTGATATTATAATCCACACGCAGAATCACGCGCTTGCCTTGCACATCAAGGCCTTTCAGGCCGGGCAGGGTGGCGGTATCGCGGGGTGTGCCAGTTTGGGAGGCAGCGGTCACAGGCATGTTCATACACTTCTTGTTGCCATAGGTTGTCGCACATTTTAACTTACATTCAAAGAGGAGGGCCCCAAAATGAGTAGTCTGCTCACAAGCGCATCGCCCTTACTGCCGTCCAACCTGCCGGACGCCCGCACGGCGCAACGCCTGCTGGACGTTATCGCAGGCCTCGAGCAATCGCTGCGGAACTTTCGCCACACGGCGGGCGCGGGCACGCATGAAATGCAAACCCGCATGGCCAATCTGCAGTTTGAAAACCAGCGCCTGCGCACCACGCGCGCGGAAGCCGCGGGCCGCTTGGGCACGCTCATCGAACGCCTGCAGGAACAGCTGAAAACCGAAGCCACCAGCCAGTCCGTCCTCGCCACTACCCTAAGTTCCCTGACCGACCCCGCCGAGGACGAAGCCGCATGAGCACCCTCATCGACCTCACCATCGCCGGTCGCACCTACCGCATGGCCACGGGGGCAGGGGAGGAAACGCGCCTGCGCGCCCTCGCCGCAAGGCTGGACGCCATGTTGCAGGACCTCAAAATGCAGGACCCGAACATCGACCGGGACCGCCAACTGATCCTCACCTCCCTGCAACTGGTTGCAGACCTCGCCGAGGCCCACCAAAAGCTGGACGACCAAGCCACCGCCGTCACTCACTTCCACCGCACGCTGGCGGATAGGCTCGAAACCCTGCTCCCGCCCGTATCATAAGGCCCGTGGGGCTTGAAAAATCAGGCACGCACCCCATGTTAAGCCCATGAAACCCGAACGCGCCGCCAAACAAGCCCTCCGTGCCCAGCTCCGGCACCGCCGCGCCGTGATACCTCAGGACCTCGTCTCCACCACCCGCTTCAAAGTCATCAACCACCTGCGCACGCTCATCAGCGAACTCGCCCCCACCGTCGTCAGCCTCTATTCCGCTAGGGAAGGGGAGCTCGACCTCACACCCCTCGCCGAAGACCTCTGGCATTCCGGCCAAACCGTCTGCCTCCCCCGCGTCATCGCGCGCGGCCACCCGCTCACCTTCAACATCTGGCACGCAAATAGCAAACTGGAGCCTGACGCTCTCGGCATTCTCTCTGCCACCGGCGCGGAAATCCTCCCCGCCCTCATCATCATTCCCATGGTCGGCTACAACCGCCGCGGCTACCGCCTCGGCTCGGGCGGAGGGTACTTTGATCGTACCATCAAAACCTTCGCCCAACCGGTCATCACCGTCGGCGTCAGCTTTACGGAACTGGAAATTCCAGAATTCCCGCAGGAATACCACGACATCCCCCTCCACTACATCGTCACCGGCAAGGAAGTCATCCTCTGCAAGGGCTAGTTGAAGCCCTCCAACGCTTGCCAAAACCCCCTCATTTGCTAAAGTCCCCGCGTCTGTTCAGTAAAGAAGAGAATACCCATGTCCCGTTTCACCGAAGACCCTCACAACCAGCCAAACGCGCAACCACGTATCTCAAATGCAGTGGCAATCACCGTCGTGATTATTCTGTTCCTGCTCGTTATCTGGGGCGGCACGGTGGCCATCGGCATCACGCCGATCTCCTACAAACCTTGACACCATGGGGCGAGTCCAACAAACTCGCCCCATGCCCCACAAATCTTCTCCCAAAGCCGCACCAAAACCCGCCACAAAAACTAAGGCAGATGTCCTGCTGCAAGTCAGCAACCTCTCCGTGCGCACGCCTACCAAAACCCTCGTCGAAAGCATTTCGCTCACCCTGAAAAAGGGCGAAACCCTCGCCGTGGTCGGCGAATCCGGCTCCGGCAAAACCCTCACCGCCCTCTCCATCATGGGCCTCCTCCCCGAAGGCCTCACTTCGCAAGCCGACACTCTCACCTTCACGCAACACGCAAAACGCGAAACGCAAAACTTAAACACTCTCACTCCCCGCCAACGCCGCGCCCTCCGCGGCAAATCCATGGCGATGATTTTCCAGGAGCCCGCCACCGCCCTCAACCCCGTGCTCACCTGCGGCTATCAAATCGAGGAAGCCTTCCTCATCCACAGCCCGAAAATGTCCAAAAAGCAGCGCTACGCCCGCGTGCTGGAACTCCTCGCGCAGGTGCAACTCCCCAACCCCGCCGCAATTTTCGATGCCTACCCACACCAAATCTCCGGCGGCCAGCGCCAACGGGTGATGATCGCCATGGCCCTCGCCCACGGCCCGGATTTATTAGTAGCCGACGAACCCACCACGGCCCTCGACGTCACCGTCCAAGCCGAAATCATCAAACTGGTCAAAAGCCTCCAAGCCAAGCTCGGCATGGCCATGCTCTGGATAACCCACGACTTCGGCGTGGTGAAGGAACTGGCGGACAACGTCATCGTCATGCAGCACGGCAAAGTGGTGGAGGAGGGGGCTGCTCGCGACGTCCTCACCAAACCCAAAGCCGCCTACACCAAGCAACTCCTGGCCGCCACCCTCACTCTCAACACCACCCCACTACCATGTCCGAATAAGGCCACATCAATTAATACTGCCTCCATTCCGGCGAAGGCCGGAATCCGCGAACGGCGGAAAAATGAAGAGGCACAATCCTCTCCACTCCTCCAAGCTCAAAACCTCACCCACACCTATCCCTCCCGCGGCGGCTGGCTCTTTAAAAAAACCGGCCACCATGCACTTCGTAACGTCTCCTTCACGCTCAACGCGGGCGAAACCCTCGGCGTGGTGGGCGAATCCGGCTCCGGCAAATCCACCCTCGCCAAAGTCCTCACCCGCCTCATCGAAACCCACCACTCAACACGCAACACTCAACACCCAACACTCGTTTTCCAAGGTGAAAACCTCCTCACCCTCAAACCCGCCGCCCTCCGCCTCGCGCGCAAGAATATGCAGATGGTCTTCCAAGACCCCGTCACATCCCTCAACCCGAAAATGACAGTCGGCGAAAGCATCCTCGAAGGCGTTGCCGCGCACAACACGGTTCCCGCGCACGAACGCCCCGCCTACGTGGCCAAACTTCTCAAGGAAGTCGGCCTGCCGGACGACGCCGCCACGCGCCTCCCGCACCAGTTCTCCGGCGGCCAGCGCCAGCGCATCGCCATCGCCCACACCCTCGCCCTCAAACCCGCTCTCGTGATAGCGGATGAACCGGTGAGCGCGCTCGACGTCTCCGTCCAAGCCCAAATCTTAAAACTCCTCACCAAAATCCAGAAGGAGCACAACACCGCGTTTGTGTTCATCAGTCACGACCTCCGCGTCATCTCGCACCTCGCCCACAACGTCCTCGTCATGCACAACGGGGAAGTGGTGGAATCCGGCCCCACCCAAACGCTCTTCGCCAAACCCAAACACCCCTACACCAAAAAACTCCTCTCCGCCGTCATCTAAAAATTAGGAAATTTAAATGGAACTTAAAGATTTTATTAGCAAATCATTAACTGAAATTTGTGAGGGAGTAATGGAAGCACGAGACTTAATGATATCTAAAATAGATAACTGTCCGATTGCTCCCGCATCAGTTAGCAATAGTAAGGATAGAATATTATTAGAACAGTATATAGAATTTAACGTCGAGGTTGTTGTTTCCACAGAAGGTACATTAACAGCAAAGGCAGGCGGGGCGGCGATATTAATGAGAGGAGAAGGTTCATCAACTGAGAAAAATCTTTCGTCCCATAATATTAAATTTGCTATTCCGTTTTACCCCGCAGCCCTTTGTAAGAACCCTAACTCTCCTAAAGTATAACTCTTGTAAACTTCACCTTACAATCTCACTCGAACCCCCAGTGCGGCAATCTTTAGATTGCCGTCATTCCGCCCCCCTTTGGGGGAGCGGAATCCACGTCGGGGGTATTGGGCTAGGCACGGCAAGCATGAACTGCACAAATACGAGAACCTAATCCACGTTGGGGGTCACAGAAGAGGCAACCAAGTTGAAAACAAATCAAATACATTTAACATCAACCCATGCCCATCCGCCCCGTCGTCTACCTAGAAACCAACCGCCCCAACGGCACCATCTACACGGGTATGACAGGCAACCTCGCCCGCCGCCACGAGGACCATCTCAAAGGCACCGGCAGCAAATTCTGCAAAAAATACGGCATCAACCGCCTCGTCTATTTCGAATTCCACCCCACCATCCAAAACGCAGTAGAACGGGAAAATTACCTGAAGGACCGCCGCCGCTCCTACAAAATCAAGCTCATCCTCTCCCAAAACCCCACATGGGAAGACCTGAGTTATAAACTCCAGGATTTGTAATAAAACTCAGGCCATTAAGCCTCTAGGGCAGGGGGAAAGTCCCCCGATTTCACTAAAAAAGTGTGTACATAGAACCTGACCTCAAGTCAAATTCTACAGCCAACAGCCTACAGCCTTCCCCCACTTTCCATCCACTACCCTCAAACCTTCCTTACATTCACCAAATAGGGAAAACAAAAATCAGCCACCACAGCCAAAAAAGCCGCACCACTTACCATCATTACCCATCTGATTACCATCCATGGAAACCTAAAAAAATAATACAAAACAACAACTTAACCCAAAACCAAAACTTGACAAATGCCCCAAAAAATGCTATAATACCCAAGTATTAAGCACCAAAACCCAAGCTCACAGGTAGTTTAAAGCTGCCCCTCGCCGGAGAACGAGTAATGCGCCTCAACCCCCACAACAACGTGGTCTAAAAGGTCAACGCCCATCGCCGCACAGGCCATCATCAACTGCTCGGTGAACAGCTTGTCGGCGGCACTGGGTTCTGGGGCACCACTAGGGTGGTTGTGGGCCACAATCAACCCGCTGGCATTCAGCTCCAGCGCCCGTTTTAAAATGTCGCGCGGGCTCACCGCCACCTCGTGCAGGGTGCCGGTAAACAGCGCTTCATCGGCCACCAGCTTCTTCTTGGCATCAAGGTAAAGCACATGGAACTCCTCGCGCGTAAGCCCGGCAAACTTGGTGTAAAGGTAGTCCAGCACCTCAAGGCGGCTCGCCAGCACCGGCTGCCCCGCCACTTTCTCTCGCCGCACGCGCAGTGCAAGTTGTTGAATAACTTGAATAAATGCCACGGAGGACGGCCCAAGCCCCTTAATCTGCGCCAACTGCTCAGGCGGCGCCACCAAAACGCCACCCAATGTCTTGAAGTGCTTAAGTAAATCCTTCGCAATCGGCTTTACATCCTTGCGCGGAATCGCGTAAGTCAGCGCCAGCTCCAGCAGTTCGTAATCAGCCACCCCAGCCCCGCTGGTCCCCAAAAACCGCGCCCTCAGGCGCTCCCGGTGTCCGTCATTCAGGCTGTCTGTCATGCCCACCACCCTACCAAACCCATACTGGCAAAGCAAAAAAAGAAAGGGCACCAAGTGCCCCTTCAAACCCTATAAATAGGGCGGGAATTTGAAGCCCATAGGGCTTTCCGTCAGTATCTCCACCCCGTCATCCGTCACCGCAATACTATGCTCAAATTGCGCGCTCAACGTGCCGTCCACGGTGCGCACGGTCCAGCCGTCATTCTCGGTAAAGGTACGCCAACCGCCAATATTCACCATCGGCTCCACCGTAAACGTCAGGCCCTTCCGCAGCTTGGGGGAATTCGGCGCAGGGTGCGCATAATGCAGCACCATCGGGTCTTCATGGAACTTCCGCCCCAGCCCATGCCCGCAATATTCGCGCACAATCCCGTAACCATGCGGCGCCACAACACGCTCAATCTCGTTGCCTATCTCATTGAGGGGTAAGCCACTTTTCACCACGTTAATCCCCGCCATCATGGCATCATAGGTCACGCGTGTCAGCTTTTTCGCGGCTTCGGAAACCTCACCCACCCAGTACATCCGGCTGGTGTCACCGTAAAAACCGTTCACAATCACGGTCACGTCAATGTTCAGAATATCGCCGTTTTTCAACACGGTCTTCACACTCGGTATGCCGTGGCAAACTACGTCATTCAGCGAAATACAGCTCGCATGCTTGTAACCCTTGTAGCCAATCGTGGCGCTCACAGCGCCATTGTCCTTAATGAACTTTTCAATCTTGGCATCAAGGTCCAGCGTGTTGGCACCGGCCACCACATGCGGCGTAATGTAATCCAGCACCATGGCTGCAATGCGCCCGGCGTCGCGCATCTTTTGTAATTCCACGGAATTTTTCGGTGTCAACTTCATGGGGTTAGCTTAAATCACAACCGGAAGCCGCCGGTCAACCGTAATACCAGCCGCAGTCAGCGTGCATCCCAGCGCTACTACCTTCACACCGGCCTTCACCGCACTCTTCAACGCCGCCGCATATACCGCATCCACCTCGTCCGCAGGCCTAAAACTCGCGCAATCACCCCGCTGCACAACATACACCTGCAACGCGCTGCCACCCTCACGTACAATGGTTTCCAGCTCCCGCAAATGCTTCGCGCCCCGCTCCGTAACACTATCCGGAAACAACGCCACATTCTCCTTAGCCAGCGTCACATTCTTCACTTCAACCCAAGTCTCACCCACCTTCAAATCAAACCGCGTCTTCGCATCCAGCTTCACTTCCCGCCGAATTTCACCACTCACTTCCGGCACCATCCCCGCCAAAATCGCCCCCTCAGCCAACTTGTTCGGCAGCTGCGTATTAATCCCCACCAACGTCCCATTAGCCATCTCCATCATCTCAGCCCCAAACAGCAGCTTACGGCCACTTTCAGGGTCATAAGGCGTCACCCATACCCCCTTGGCTTCCAAAAGCCCCATCATGCTGCCTGTGTTGGCGCAGTGGGCAATTTCTCCGTCTAAACACCCATAAATAAAGAAACGCTTCTCGCGCCGTCCAAAATCCCACCGTACCAAAGGCCGCCCAAACGGCATAAAAAATGTCTTATCCATACCCAACAACCTACACCAAACACTAGACACTGAACACTAAACACTGAACACTACAGCCATGGGCCCACGTAAATTATTAGTCTTCGACCTTGAAACCGTACCAGACCTTGCTCTGGCCCGTAAGCTATGGAAAGACGAATGCAAGGATCTCGACGACCTCGCCTGCGTCGAATACATCTACGAGCACCACCGCAAAGCCAGTAGTTCAGGTTCCGACTTCCCCCGCCCGTCCTTCCACAAAATCGTCGCCATCGGCTGCCTGCTGGCGGACATCGAATATGAGGATGGCTATGAAACCTACCACTTCCGCAAACTCGGCTGTATCGGGGACGAAGGCGACGACGAAGCCACCCTCCTGAAAAAATTCTTCGACTTCGGCGCGCGCGAAAATCTCCGTCTCGTCTCCTTCAACGGCTTAGGGTTTGATAACCCCGTGCTCAAGCTCCGCGCCCTCCACCACCACATTCCCGCCAAATGGTTCATGAACCACCTCAGCAGCAAATGGGATAACTATCACTCCAAAAATGCACTAGCTTACCATGCGGACCTCGCCGAAATGCTCGGCTCCTACCGTGCCATGCCGAAGCTGGACGAAGTCTGCACGCTCGCGGGCCTCCCCGGAAAACTCGACGTCTCCGGCTCCAAAGTCTACGAAATGCACCTCCGCGGGGAAATGCAAGGCATCCGGGACTACTGCGAAACCGACGTCCTCAACACCTATCTCCTCTACCTCCACCACCAGCATTTGGGCGGCCTCCTCCCCACCCAAACTCTGGCGGACGAATTCGCCAAAGTCCGCGAATACCTCGAACTCAACCTCGAAAAACGCCCCCACCTCGGCCAATTCCTAGAAGCCTGGAACAACGCAAACTAGCCACCCACCAAACTCTCCCACACTGAAAACCGTACACTGAACACAGGAACACTGAAAATGCCCAACCCCACCGCCGCCATCCTCATCATCGGTAACGAAGTCCTCTCCGGCCGCACGGCGGACGCCAACCTCAACCACCTCGCCCGCCGCCTCGGCGAATGCGGCATTAACCTTGAGGAATGCCGCGTAGTGAAGGATGTGCCCGACGCCATCATCACCGCCGTCAACGCACTCCGCACCCAATACACCTACGTCTTCACCACCGGCGGAATCGGCCCGACCCACGACGACATAACCATCCCCACCATCGCCCAAGCCTTCGGCGTGGCGGTGGAGCGTAACCTCCAGGTCGAAACCAAACTCCGCGAATACTACGCCTCCCGCCTCGCGCCCGCAGCACTACGAATGGCCGACTACCCCGCTGGCGCCCGTGTCGTCTGGCACGGCGAACAGTTCGCCCCCGGCTGCATCATGGAAAACGTCATCATCATGGCCGGCCAACCCCGCATCATGCAAATCATGCTGGAAGCCGCACTGCCCATGCTCACCCAAGGCGAACCCATGCACACCCGCCAAATCGATGTCTGGGTCTACGAATCCGCCATCGCCGAAGCGCTGGAATCCATCCAGAACCGCTTTCCGGACGTCGACATCGGCTCCTACCCCTACCGTATCGAAGGCCGCCCCGGCACCGCACTCGTCGCCCGTGGCCTGAATCCGGAAACCGTGGAAGAAGCCTTCACCGCCATCAAAACCCTCCTCGAAAACGTCGGCGCCGAGACGAGAGCCGCCTAAAAAAGGCCCCCGCAGGGGCCTCTCTTATAACTACCTACCGGCTTGCGCGGCTGGCAGTCGAGCTCTTGCTACTCGCCGTCAAATCCGCACTGAAAGCCGCCGGGTTCACACTGTCTTCCGCAAGGGAAGTCAGGTTCACATCGGTCTGGTTTTCTTCTTTCAGCGTAGCTTCAAACAGCTTGGCGGCTTGCGTCATGCCAAGGGTCTCCGCCCAGGCTCTCAGCGTGCCGTAACGGGCAATTTCATAGTGCTCCACCGCATGTGCAGCAGCAATCAGTCCCGCATCAAGCACGTTGCCCTCTGCTTCATCCATCACTTCTTCAGCTTCGGTTACAAGGCCCTTAATTGCAGCACAGCTCTTACGTTCCGGCTCAAGGCCCATCATGTCAAACACCTGCTCAAGGCGCGTCACATGCGTCTCAGTCTGGGTCTGGTGCTTGGAAAATGCCGCCTGCAATTTGGTGCTGGTCGCAGCTTCGCTCATAACAGGAAGCGACTCCAAAATCCGGTGCTCCGCATCATAAACGTCCTTCAGCTGCTCTAAAAACAGGTCTTGCAAGCTTCCTACTTCCGGCGTGCTTTTAAACATATCCTTAATCGTGTCGGTCATCCCCATGTCCGTATCTCCAATTTTGGTTTGGTGGTTTGCCTGCTCCCGAAATCTTCTCCCGGCAGGCACCATGAAAACCCCCCGCAACCGAAGATTGTTCCGCCTCGTTCCACCTAAACGCACAACACCAACCATATCAAAGCGCTTTCCAGAAGCCAAAACCGAACCCAAGCGCCCCCTTTCTTGACACGCCACTAATGCAGGGTATACAACACACCTGTAAATTATGCTCATTTCCCATCGCAAATCTCAAGGAGTCCCGCGATGCTTCTCGATAATCTCACAGTCATCAAAAACTACCTCGAAGCCCAGTTGCTCGAGAACCTCTCCACCATCGAGGCCAAGTCGCCCACCAACACCAAACTGGAAATGCCGAAAACTCCCTTGGAATGGGAGGTCTCAGCCGCTCATGATGGCGATTTTATTCTTTCCACCCAGTATCGGTTTGGTCTGGTGTCGACTGAAAGACCGTACGGAATGCATATCCGTATCGTTGCCAAGTTCAGCAGTGGCGACTTATCCTGTGTAGGATATTGGAGCGTCAGCATCGACTTCGACTCGCCCTGCTTCAATCAAACCCTGCCCATAAGCATCGCAGCCATGCGTCCAAATCCTCCGGTCGGTACAAACAAGGCCGCCTGAAACCTGAAAAGACCCAGCACACCGTGCTGGGTCTTTTTATGTCGGACTATCTGGACGTCTCACCCCTAATAAGGTATCCAAATGCCGTGCCCATGTAGTCCAATGGCAGAGACAGAGGACTTAAAATCCTTCCAGTGTCAGTTCGAGTCTGACCATGGGCACCACGTATTGTCTCCACAACCCCATTCACACCACCCTAATTCCTCTAAACGTGACCAGTATTGACACCTAAGCCAGCAAAATGTATACTAACCATGTAAATTCACCAGCGCAAAGCGCTTTGGAGGAACATCATGACCACCACCTACGCCAATTTCATTCTATACAGCTTCCTGGGCATGCACAAAACAATCGTCCAGCCCGTCTCCTCACGCAATCCCTCTGAAGTCGAAGTTCCCCAAGGCGCCATCGCCCTCTACTTCCAGGACGGCCCCGAATTCGGCCCCGACGAGAAGATCGACACCAAGCAACTGACCAACGACTCTCCGCTGTTCTATCTGGGCGGCGAAATGCTGACTCTGGAAGAAGTCCAGAAGGACCCCGCCACGAACACGTTCAACCTCGACAACGAACTGGAAGACGAACCCTTCACCCACTGCGTCAAGCCACTCTTCGGCGGCTGCTTTCCTCTCAAGGACAGCGCCACTGTCATCTCGGCAGACCAACTCAAATTCGCCGCCTAACCCAAGGGCCTCTGCACCGCAGAGGCCCTTTCGGTATTCAGGGCCCCACAAAACCCACTGTTCACTTATCACTGTTCACTGCTACAGCCATCCCCGCCGCTTAAAGAACAAATAAGGCCCAACCCCCGCCACCACCATCATTACCAGCGCCATCGGGTAACCAAATTGCCATCCAAGCTCAGGCATACCCTCAAAGTTCATCCCGTAAATGCTCGCCACAAGGGTAGGGGGCAAAAACACCACCGCTGCAATACTGAATATCTTGATAATCGCGTTCTGCTCAATGTTAATCAGGCCCAGCGCCGCATCCAGCAAAAAGTTCAACGTGCCGTTCAAATACGTCGTGTGGTCAATCAGGCCCTGCACGTCGTGTTCCAGCGTCACAATGTTTTCACGCAGGTCGGCAAACCCCTCACAGGTCTTATCAAATTCCTTGGCCAACGGCAGAAAACCCACCACGCGGCCAACGCTCATCAGGCTATCGCGTGTTTTCGCCGAAAGGTTCTGGCAGGCCACAATCGCCGCCAAATGGTGCTCTAGTTCGTCTTTAGTGCGGTCTTTTTTCACTTTACCAGTGCTCTGCAAACGCCTCGCAGCAATCTTCTGGGAAATATGCTCCACCTCGGCACTGGTTTTCTCCAAAATCTCAGCCGTGCGGTCAATAATTGCCTCCAACAACCCAAGCAGAGTCGTCGCACCACTGCTGCACACCGTCGCATTACGGGCGGCATAAAGCTGAAACGCCGTGAAGGGTTTTGGCTCGGCATAACGTATCGTCACAAGCTTTCCTTGCACCAGAATAAACGCCACATGGGTCGTTTCGGGCAAATCACTGTCGGCCTTCCACAACAAGTTGGCGGTCATGTAGGTCGCGCCATTCTCACGGTACAAACGGCTGGAAGGCTCAATGTCCTTCATGTCCTCCCGTGTCGGCAGCTCAATGCCCAGTTTGTCTTCCAGCCACGCATCCTCAAGGGGGGAGGGGTGGTCAAGGTCAAACCACACCATGTTGTCGTCAATGTCCCAGCCTTCAAGGCTGTCCATGGTCACAAACTGGCCGCTTTGGCGGCTGTCATCGGTGCGGTAAATCCGTATCATGCAAACACTTTAAATCTCTGTTCTGGTGTCTTCAATCTTAATTCAGCAAACGCTTAACATCACGCGTAACCTCAAGCATAATCGCCACATGGCACGTAAAGTCCTCTGCCCGGCCTGCGGCACCATCAATCATCCCGGTTACCGGCTGGCAGCGCGGTGCAGCCATTGCCGCAAGCGGCTTCCGTTCACTTGGCCACGAGGAATCACCTACACACTCCGCACGCTCCTCCGCCCCTTACTGGTCCTGATTCTCCTCGCCACGGCCATCATTGCCGCCCCGCATTTCAAAACCTACCGCCAGAACCTCGTCATCGAAAAATCCTACCAAACGAAATAATCTAGCCTCTCATCACGTCTTCGGCTTAAGCCGGTAGAAATCCTCAAGCCAGCCGTACGCCCGGTTAATGTCTTTCAGCACATCCTCGGCTTTGCTCATGGCTTCCACACTCGCCCCCCGCCCGCGCATCAGGTCAGGGTGATACTCCCGCGCCAGCCGCCGGTAAGCCTGCCGAACCTCCTCCCATGTCGCGTCATTCATAAGCCCAAGGGTCGCAAGGTGCTGCACCGAAGTCGCCACAGGCTTCGGCGGCACCGGCACCTCTTGCTGCGGCTCCTCACGGGCCTCTTCGCGGGGCTGGTCAGCTTTCGGCGGAACCTCGCTTCCCATCTTTCCGTCAGCCGCACGCCCATGCCATAGGCGCATTGGCTCTTGTGGCCAGTAAAGGCCAGTGTAAAAGCGCAGGAAGTATAAAAAGCAATCGCGGTCGCGCGTCAGGTCAATCCGCTCGCCATCATGCACAAAGCTCCATAAAAGCCTCTTCCACCAACGCTTGGGTTTCCGTGAACACACCATGTGGTCGGTGAACAGGATGTTATTCACCTCATCCCTGCACACATTAAAACAATACGCATGGCTCCGGAACAAATCACCCTGCGTCGTAATCTGGTGCTGCCCTTGGCGGAAGTACTTCAGGCGCTTCACGTCCCCCATCAGCGCGTCCATGCGGGCATTAAAGGTGCGGGCGCTCAGCGTTTCCGCTGCCTGAACCATCGCTTGATGCCACTCACTCCTGAGCGTCTTCTGCTGGGCAGCCATCAGCCGGATAAGCCGAATTCCCACCCAACTGCCATCCGCCATCCCCACTCTTAACAGGCTGGAAAACTCCTTCTGCACCTGTCCATCACGCTGCGTCTGGCGCCTGGTGGCGTAACGGAACTCCACATGCCGCACGTTTTTGAAAAAATAAGTCTTCCCAGAATAGGTAAAGGCATTAGCCTGAAAGCTAAGCCGCTTAGCATGCGGCGGGGCAGGGGGCTGGCTGGTCAATGGGCTCACAGGGGCACATTAAAGCAAATCTGGCGGCCGCAAAAGAAAACCGGCCATCGGCCGGTTAATCCCTAATCACAAATTACCCAAGTAACTTGATAACCTTACCATGCAGCTTCGGGTTGGCCACCACCATCGTGGTGCTGTCCGGCCCAAGCGCTTTGCCCTTCACGTCACTCGCAAATCCGGCACTTTCGGCCATAATCAGGTTACCCAGAAGGGCTTCCAGCTTGGTCACACGGGTGGCAATCGCAAAGTCAGCCTTACCCGTGGCAACGTCAAGCAAGTCCGCCATGGTGTTACCGGTTTTGCGGGTGTGAATATTCTCGGCGTCCAACTTAGCCAGCAACTTCATGTCCACCACATCAACGGTCTTCCACGGCAGCATCGCCAGGGTGTCGTTCAGCTCAAGGCGGTTGGCACAGCGCAGGCGGCCAAATCCTTCTGCGGAGGCTCCAAGACCGGTCTCAGCCAACATGCACACATCGTCCATTGGCATCATAATGGCGCCCAGCGGGCAGGTGCCGTCCTTTTCAATCAGGGCCACCAGCGTACAAACAGGCTCTCTAGCGTAAAGCGCGTTACGGTGTCCGGCCAGCGGCTCAATCAGCCATTGGGCGCCAGCAGGGGCGGCTTCACCGGTCTTGGCAACGGGAATCCCCGTGGCACCAAGGTTTTCGCGCAGTACACTCTCAATGGAGGTCAACGCCTTGGCCAATTCAGCCTGTGCGGAAACAGCGCTGTTCCGTGTCCGGCTCAGCTCACCCATATGGCGCCGGAAAACCCCGCTCACCTTGCCGAAAGTCTTCAGCAGAACGGTGCGCTTCGGGTTGGCCGCGGTCTTAACCGGTTTCGCAACAATCGCCATTACGCACGCCCCACAAAGGTACCATCCACGGTGTTCACAATAATGCGCTCACCAGTGGTCAGGTAAGGCGGTACCAGAATACGCGCCCCGTTGGAAAGCTTCGCAGGCTTATAGCTGCTGCTGGCAGTCTGGCCTTTCACTACGGCGTCAGCCTCCACCACTTCAAATTCCATTTTTTCGGGCAGGGAGATGCTCACCGGAGAATCCCCATAAAACTCAACCTGAACTTCCATGTTTTCGCTCAGCCATTGCATCTGGTCGCCCAGCAGCTCGGAGGAAATCACGGTTTGCTCATACGTGTTG
>JAIXZU010000143.1 GCA_027489415.1 Alphaproteobacteria bacterium | reverse complement strand
GGGCCGGTGGTAAGCTCGGGATCCAGATTACCTTGAATGGTCACGTGGGGTTGGAGTGTTTGGTGGGCCCAGGCAAGGTTATGCTCCGTTGACAGCGACAAGCCATTAAAGACCCCGGTATGTTGACTGCTGAGGGCTTCCAGTTGTGATGGTGTGGCACCGCGAGGGAACAGAATGATGGGAGTGCCGGGATGGCGGGTTTTAACCATGCGGGATAAATTCAGGAGCGGTTTTTCGACCGCAGTTTGCCAAAGTTCGGCTGGGGCGGCGAGGGCCCAGCTTTCGAAAATCTGGACGGCGTCCGCGCCTGCGTTGATTTGGTCCGACAAATAGATGGCACAGGCTTCGGTCAGGGTTGCCAGAAGCTGTTCGAAGGTTGCCGGCTCGTTGTGGGCAAGGGCGAGGGTGTTGGGAATTCCGGTGGAGGGTTTATTATCCATCATGTAACAGGCCAGAGTGAACGGGCCGCCACTGAAGCCGATGACGGCTTTCTCGGCTGACAGGGCCTGACGGGTGTTACTGACCGTGCGGCTTACGTTCGCGAGATGCCCGGAGACTTCCGACATACGGGCCTGCATATCCTTCAATTGGTATTTGCTTGTGAAGGGTTCTACGCTGGGGCCGTGGCCTTCCGAGAAGGTTACCTTGTGGCCGAGGGCACTGGGGATGGTCAGGATATCGGCAAAGATGATGGCGGCGTCTAGTCCGAAACGGTTAACGGGCTGGAGGGTGACTTCGGTGGCGGCGTCCGGTGTCAGGCAGAATGCGATGAAGTCCTTAAAATTGGCGCGGATGGCGCGATATTCGGGCAGATAGCGGCCGGCTTGGCGCATCAACCAGACGGGTGGGCGTGAGATGGGTTGATGCTGAAGAGCTTGAACAAGAAGGGGTGGAGTCATGGGCGCACCCTACAACTTCTGGTTTGATACGTCCATGCTGTGAGGCGATGTCATGATACCGACGATGACAGGCAGAAAAAGAGAAAGAGTTTTTTATAAATTTTAAGAGACAGAATGAAAGGTTCTTGTGCTGTGGGATATGGGGGTAAGTTGGGAAAGATCCATGAGATCATTCTGTTGGAGATACCGAGTTGGTGTGGATTGCGGGTGTTCTGCTTACTTATAAGCATGAGAGTTATCCCTTGATGGATGAGAGGGAGAATGTTGTGGGTAACTGGAAGAGTTATCCATAAGCTTATCCCATGTTCAGGGAAGTTATTCGACTTTGTTTGGGGATATGGTTAGGAAGGTACTCATGCTGCCATTAACCCTTTGAAAGATGATTAATCGTTATCTGCCGTGACGTTTCAGGTAAACATAGATGGCGCCGGTGCCGCCATCCGGCTGCTGGCAGGTGTGGAATGCCAGGACCTTGGGGTGGGAAGCAAGCCATGTACCGATCTGGAATTTAATAACTCCCATATTCCGCTGAGGGCCATACCCCGTGCCTTTGCCGTGGATGACCAAGGCGCAGCGGTGGTCCTGTGTCACGGCGGCGTGGAGGAAATCGACAAGTTCCAGCCATGCATCCCCTTCGCCGAGGCCGTGGAGATCGAGTATCGCGGTGGGACGGATTTTACCCTGGGCGAGATGCTTGAACAGACCGGGTTCCAGATTGGGGGCGTGGCCGGAGATGCATTCCGCGGTGTTACTGATAACGGGAAATGCGGGATTGTCATTCCAGCCGACAACCGGACGGGGTTTGGGTGGGAGTGTAAAGATGTCCGGATTCGTTGGTGGTGGCATTTTAGGGGTTGGTGGTGTTGACGGGCCTTTGGCGCCAAGGGGCCGCACGGATTCGATTTCCTTGAGCCAGGCGGGGTCCTGCGGTGGTTTGGGGGGAAATTTATTACTCATGGGAACCGGTTTATTCGGTGGGGAAGGTATCCGATGGTGTGGGCAACCATGCCTGAACGGCCCGCACCCAAGGTGAGCCTAAGACCGGACCTGCGGTGAGGGCTGTGGGGCCTTGGAGGATTTGGGTCAGCAGTTTATGGTGTTCGGAACCGAGGGTGGTTTTGAAGATGGGGAGAAGACTTTGCGCTGCGGGGTCGTTCAGGTTCACCAGAGCCTTGAATTGCAGGGTTTGCAGGGGAAGATTGTTTGGGGCCGACTGACGGCCGATGCTGGTGAGGCGTTTGACTTCCGGCCAGTCCGCTAGCTGAGCGGCGTTACGCGCCAAATAGAGTGCTGCGACCGGTGCGAGGCGCGCGTTAGCTAAGGCCTGGTTTGCTTGGGTGGGAGTGATGGTATTGGTGTGTACACGTAGCAGGGTGAGGAGATCGTTCAGGGCCGGGTTGGATGTGCTGATGGTTCCCAGATGCTGCGTGGCAGCGGTGTTATTCATCATGGCCAGACTTGTGTAGCCGTCGGCGATCGCATCCGCGGCGGCTACCTTGCGGCGGTTTAACCATTTGGTGGGGAGGCGGAGCATCCAGCCTGTGAGGCGCCCGAGGTAAAAGACACCTAATAATAGTGTAAGAGCCAGTGTGATGGCGACTGGTGCTGTGGTTTGGAGCTGGAGTGTGCCAATCGTCACGGTAACCGGTACCGGCACCATGCCGGCTTGGCCCAGTAACAGGGCTAGAACCAAAAGAATTACCAGAAGCAGGGTGGCGCGCAGCAGTGTCTTCACTAGTCCTGGTCTCGTGCTGTCAGGTACGTATTGGTGTAGGCGGTGACAAGATTGGTGAGTTTACCTGTCTGGCTGAGGTAGTCCCGGACTACTTGACGCAGGGGTTCGAGGCGGGGGTCTGCTTCCAGCGGGGCGGATTCCAGTGCTGCGGCGGCGTCGTTGACAGCGCCGCGCACGAGTTGCTGCTGCACCGTGAGAATGGCGGTGACCCAGCGGTTCTGGGTGGAGGGTACGCTGCTGATATGAATCAGGTTTTCAAGTTGTTTGCGGAACCACGATTTTTCGGCTTCGGCCTGAACGTCGGTTTGTGGGAGGTTTTCCGGTGGTGGCAGGTTGACGACGGCTGAGGCTTCCAGCAGCAGGACTTGCAGGGTCAGCGGGCCTTCGCGGGGGGTACTGCTGCGCAAGGCGTTGGCTGCGTTAACCAAGGCTGGTTGACCGGATTGTTCGGCTAACGTTGCCGCTGCTGCGGCTAGTTGGCGGGGCAGAGGGCCGCCGTTGGGCCAGGCGTTCATGAGCAGGCTGATGGTGGTACCGAGGCGGGCGGCGGTGGGGTCGAAGACGGCGTCTTTGGCGGGGGTTTCAGCCGGTGCTGGTGGTAACGTGATGCTTGACGTGGAAGCCAGCAGTTGGTTTGAGCTGGTGAGAGTGGTGCCGGGGGTGCCGTCCTGGCCGGGGAGCACGGTTATCTGGCTACTGGAGGTGGGAGGTAGGGGTGTGCCTGCTGCGAGCGTGGGGCCGGGCTGAGGGGCGGCCTCGTAGGACTGGTAGAGCTTAAAGCCTACCGCTGCACCCGCAACGACAGTGAGAGCTGTACCGGAGAGAAGGAGCAGGCTGGAGAATTTCATGGGGGCGCTTTTGCTTATGGTTGTTAACGCGTGAGCTGGTGAATGGTGGTGACCATGGCTTCCAGCGTGGGAACTGCGGCTGTGACGACCTTCGGCCAATAGTGTGTGGCTGCCCGTGCAACAAGGGGGCTGAAGGCAATGGCTGTTCCTGTAGGAGTGATGTTGACCTGTTTATAAAGGTTTGCCAAGTGCAACGCTGAGCCTGCTGAAAACAGAAGTGTTAAAGGGGCATTGGTTTTACGCAGATTTGCGACGATTTCCGGAGGTAGGGCCGGGACACGGCGTGTTTGATATGCGGGTACGGGTGTGACGGTATGGCCCGCCTTGGTGAGGATGGTGTGCCAGTCCATGTGGGCGTGGTCCCCGTGCAGGTGGGCGAAATGGGTGGGTTTTGTGGTTTGTTGGGTGATATCCTGTGCCATGCTCGCGCCATTATTGCTGCCGGTGTAGACGACTTTGAGCCCTGCCATAGTGGCGGCTGAGGCGGTGGCTTCCCCCACGCAATACGCTGGTAGTGTTGGTAAGCCGGTTTGAACACCGAGAGGGCTGGTGATGAGGAGTGCTGAGGCGGTGGTTGGAACCACTGCGGGAATGGATTCCGGGTGGCTGAGCGCTAAGGGATAGAGGTTCTTCAGACCTGCCTGTTGTAATACCGAGAGGGTTCGGGGCAGGTGGGGGGCAGGACGGGGTACCAATATCATTGCCACAAGGGTAGCGGATTTTCAGGAATTAGGACAGTATGCCGCCTATGAACGGTACGTTTGATTATATTGCAGGAGACACCATTGTTGCGCTGGCGACGGCGCCTGTGGCGGCAGGTGTGGCGATTATCCGGATTTCCGGACCTGAGGCATGGAGTGTGGGCGAGAGTATTTGTTCAGCCCTGAAGGGCGCTAGTGTGCGGCGGGCGGTGTGGGGTAAGTTCAAGTTCGGGAGTGAAGAGCTGGATGAGGGTTTGGCGATGGGTTTCCGTGCGCCTGCCAGTTTTACCGGAGAAGATGTGGTGGAATTACATGGCCATGGCGGCAAAGCCGTGGTTCAGGCCGTGCTTGAGGCGGTGCTGGCCCATGTTGTCCGGATGGCTTTGCCGGGGGAATTCAGCCGACGTGCTGTTCTGAATGGGAAAATGGACCTGACGGCGGCTGAAGGCTTGGCTGATTTGATAGCGGCGCAGACGGATGTGCAGCGGCGGCAGGCGCTGCGCCAGCTGGATGGAGCTTTAGGTGAGCGCTTTGAAGGATGGCGGACCGCGGTGATGCATTTGCTGGCGCAGGTGGAGGCGGCGATTGATTTCCCTGATGAGGAGTTGGAGGTGTTGAGTGCCCCTGCGCTGACCAAAGGGATGCACCAGTTGATGGGTACCCTTCAGGATGCCCTTGGAGAACAAGCGGGAGCACGGGTACGGGACGGAATTGCGATGGCGATTGTGGGAAAGCCTAACGCCGGAAAGAGTACCCTGCTTAACTTACTGACTGGCCGCGATGTGGCGATTGTCAGTGATATTGCGGGGACGACGCGGGATGTTGTGACGAGTATGCTGGATATTGGCGGTTTCCCCGTGACCCTTGCGGATACGGCGGGGATGCGGGCGACCAAGGATGTGATTGAAGCGGAGGGAGTAAGGCGGGCCCGTTTGCAAGCCCAGCGTGCTGATGTGCTGGTTTTAGTGGTGGATAGCACCCTTGGTGAAGAGCTTGGGCCTGACTTTGCTGAGCTTTTGTTGCCGGGGCGGACTTTGATTATCATGAGCAAGGCTGACCGTGTGGATATGGACTTCCCCCCACAGATTACGGTGGATGGGGTTGAGTACCCTGTGGTGGCGGTTAATCTAACGGAAGCCGAGGCCTTTGGGCGGATATTGCCAGTTTTAAGCCGGATGGTGGCCGCGGTAGGGGGTGAGGCGAGTGAGAGTGCCTTACTGACACGGCAACGGCACAAGCAGGCAGTGGAAGAGGCGCTTAAAGCGCTTGGGCAAGCTCTTAAGGGGATGGCACGCGCGGGGACTGATGATGGCAGTGTGGCGGAACTGGTGGCACAGGATTTGCGCGATGCGGCGGCGGCGATTGGGAGCGTTACGGGGCGGACGGGGAGCGAAGATGTGCTTGATGTGGTGTTTAGTACGTTTTGTATTGGAAAATAGAGAGATTTGATGATGAGCAAGCATTTGGTGATTATTGACGGGATGGGTTTTGTTTTTAGGGCCTACCATGCCGTGCGGGGGAATTTGAGCCGGACGGATGGTTTGCCGACGAATGCGTTGTTCGGGTTTGCGCAGATGCTGGTGAAGGTGGTGGATGAGCTGGCGCCGGATATGTGTGTGGTGGCGCTGGATGCCAAGGGTGGGAACTGGCGGCACCAGCTTTACCCAGAGTATAAGGCCAACCGGAGTGCGCCGGACGAGGCGCTGGTTAAGCAGTTGCCTTTCGTACAGCCGCTGGTGCGGGCGTTTGGGTTGCCGGTGCTGTGTGAGCAAGGGTTTGAGGCGGATGATATCATTGCGACGCTGATTCAGCGGCGTTTGGCTGACAAAGTGACGATTGTGACCAGTGACAAGGATTTGCTTCAGTTGGTGGGTGACGGGGTGGAGCTGCTGGATACGTTTAAGGATAAACGCAGTGGTGTTGCCGAGAGTTTTGAAAAGTTTGGCGTGCCGCCCGAGCTGGTGGCCGATGTGCAGGGGTTGATGGGTGATAGTAGTGACAACATCCCCGGAGTGCCTGGAGTTGGGCCGAAGACAGCGGGCGAGCTGGTGGCCAAACTGGGTGGCTTAGATGCGATTTATGGGGATTTGACCAAGGTTGAGCGCGAAGCTTTACGGACTAAGCTGGAAGCCAACAAGGATAAGGCGTTTTTGAGCCGTGAACTGGCGCGGTTGAAGTATGACGTGGTGTGGGATGAGGTGGACCTTACATTCCACCCCAAATTGCATGAGGCGGCGGACTTTTTGCGGAATGAGCTGGAGTTTAATACCCTTGCGAACCGTTTGGAGAAGCGGCAGGGCAAGGCTACGGGGATGCCGGATGACCGTGTGAAAACAAATGTGTGGCGGCCGGTGGAAGCGGCTGTTGCTCCTGTTGGGAGTGCTGAGTGGGGTGGTTATGAGTGTGTGCAGACTTTAGAGCGTTGGCAGTGGTGGTTGGCGGAAGCCAAGCGTGTGGGCCGCGTGGCGTTTGATACGGAGACGACGAGTTTGGATCCTTATCAGGCCCAGTTGGTGGGGGTGAGTTTGAGCGTGGGTGCGGGGAAGGTGTGCTATGTTCCAGTGAAGATGGCGGCGAAACGTTCAGATACTGCCGACTTGTTTGCGGCTGGTGAAGCGATAGGACCGCATGGAGTTGAGGGGCTTGATATTTTAGCTGATGTGAGGGCTTTGCTGGCGGATGCGAGTGTGGCCAAGGTGGGGCATAACCTGAAGTATGATTGGCTGGTGTTGGCGCGGGCGTTGGGCATTACCCCGCACGAGACAGGTAGTGGTTTGCAAGAGATGATTGTGAACTATGACGATACCATGCTGATGAGTGCGTGCCTTGATGGCGGGCGCTGGGGACATGGGATGGATGACCTTGTGGAGCGGCATTTGGGCCATAAGAATATTCCGTTTAGCGAGGTGGCGGGTAAGGGCAAGAGTATGGTGACGTTTGACGCCGTGCCGCTGGAGACTGCCACTGCCTATGCAGCGGAGGATGCTGATGCGACGTGGCGGCTTTGGGAATTTTTCCATGAAAAATTAGGTAGCCAGGAACCAGGTAGCCGGGTAGCCGGGGAAGCGGCTCTGGTTGGGTTTGGGGTGCGTTTCGTCTATGAAGAGGTTGAGAAGCCTCTATTACCTGTGATTTTGGCGTTGGAAGCGCGTGGGGTGCGGGTGGACGAAGTGGAGCTGAAGCGGCTGAGTGCCGACTTTGCTAGCCGGATGGCGGTGTTTGAACAGCGGATTTGGGAATTGGCTGGGCATGAATTTAATGTGCAGAGCACCCAACAGCTGGCCGTTGTGTTGTTTGATGAGTTGGGCGCTGGGACGGAGAAGCACCGGAAAAGCCGGAGCACGGCAGTGGATGTACTGGAAGAGATTGCAGGGCACGAAGGCACCAAAGGCGCGATGGTGGCGCAGTTGATTGGGGAGTACCGGCAGTTGGCCAAGCTGCGGAGCACCTATGCCGAGGCGTTGATGAAGCAGGTGAGTGACGTGACGCACCGTGTACATACGAGTTACCAGCAGGTAGGGGCGGCGACGGGGCGTTTTAGCAGTAATGACCCGAATTTACAGAATATTCCGATACGGACGGAAGAGGGGCGGAAGATCCGGAAGGCATTTGTAGCCGGTAAGCCTGACTGGGTGATGGTGAGTGCTGACTACAGCCAGATTGAGCTGCGGTTGCTGGCCCATTTTTCGGGGAGTGAGCCGCTAAGACAGGCTTTTAGAGAAGGCTTGGATATTCACGCTTATACGGCCAGCCTGGTGCGTGGGATTGCGATTGGTGATGTGACCAAGGAGCAGCGGCGGGCGGCAAAATTCATTAACTTCGGGCTGGTTTACGGCATGGGGGCGCGGAGCCTTGCCGGACAGATTGGCTGCAGCGTGAGTGAGGCGCAGGAATGGATTGAGGCTTACTTCAAGCGCTATGACGGTGTGCGCGACTACATGGAGCATAATAAGCAATTTGCGCGTGAGCATGGGTATGTGGAGACGCTGGCGGGACGGCGGGTGTGGCTGCCGGAGATAACCTCCAGCCATGGTGGACTTCGGGCCGGGGCGGAGCGTGCGGCGATTAACGCGCCGTTGCAGGGGAGTAATGCGGATGTGATTAAGCTTGCGATGCCGATGGTTGAGAGAGTGATCCGTGATCAGTCTTCAGTGATCAGGGGGCAGGCTCAATTATTGTTGCAGGTGCATGATGAATTGGTGCTGGAGGCTGCGCCGGAAGCTGTGGCAGGCTTGAAAGAGATGCTGCCGCGGGTGATGGGTGAGGTGGTGAAACTGAGTGTACCGCTGGCGGTGGAAGTGGGAGTTGGGCCGAATTGGGAGGAGGCGCATTAATAAAGAAGCCCAGCATCATGCTGGGCGTTTTCTTTTCCGACGTCATGTCGGAAGATCGATCGAAATCAGTTGTTCAACCAGTTCCGGAACTGCCAATAACAAATCGTGAGACCTGCTACTGTAAACATTCCAGCAGTTTTGAAATGCATTGTTCCTTCCAGACCAAAGACACCAATTGCGGAAAGGAGTAGGCCGGTGGTCAGGAAGAAGGTGTTCGGAACGGTGAAGAGGCTTGAGAACATGCGCATGCGAGTCTCCATTACTAGATACAAAAAGGGAGATGCCCGGGATTGGGCGGGTGCGTGTTGAGCGCGATAGTGTATGGGGGTGTTAAAAAGAAAATGCTGACAGGGATTGACGCCCCATGCGGGATTGGGTAGGGATGAGGTGTTGGCAACGGATTCTGGCTGACAAACCTCCCCTCAAAGACGCATGGCAGCTGAATGGTTGTCCAGGCTTCCATAAGCAGAAGAGTCCTTACTCACAATCTCCCTCAGTAATATCAGACAAGACAAAGCGGTTATTTTTCATCATGGACGACGGTAAAGTACGCGGACGACGCGTTTTCAGACCCAGCAACGGCAGCTTGACCGTAAAACCCACCGGCGAAGTGGTTGGCAGTGCCCCGGGCCCCAATACGTTGAAAATGCGGGCGATGGTGGAAGAGGCCCCTGCAGCGGAGGGGATAAGCCCCGCGCCGGTGCAGCGTCACCACAGCCCGAAACCCAAGCGTGAAGAGCCTGTGCGTGAGCCGCGGGAGCCCCGTGAAGACGGCGTTGTGACCGAAATCCGTGACCTGCGCGATTTACGTGAGCTTTCCAATGAAGATTTATTCCAGCTGGCCGAAGATGCTGGTGTGAAAGACCCTGCCAACCTGCGCCGCCATGAGCTGATGTTCAAGATTGTGGAGCGCCAGAGCCGCAGCATTGAAGTGCGTGGCGAAGGGCTGCTGGACATTGTGCCGGATGGGTTTGGTTTCCTACGCAGCCAGAGCAACAACTACACCGGTACGCCGGAAGATATTTATGTGAGCCCGAGCCTGATACGCCGCCTGGGCCTGCGCAACGGCGACATGATCAAGGGGCTGGTGCGCCACCCCAACCCGGGTGAGCGCTACTTTGCGCTGGTGTCGATTGAAAGCCTGCACGATATGCCGCCTGAACAGGTGCGCCACCGCCGCAACTTTGACAAACTGACGCCGCTTTACCCGACCGAGAAATTCAGCCTGGAAGACCCGCTGAGCAAGGACCGCACCGGACAGGTGATTGACCTTGTGGCGCCGATTGGGAAGGGCCAGCGCTGCATGCTGGTGGCCCCGCCGAAAGCCGGTAAAACCATGATGATGAAGGCGATTGCGCACGCGATTGAGGAAAAGCACCCCGAAGTAACCCTGATGGTGCTGCTGATTGACGAGCGGCCGGAAGAAGTGACGGATATGCAGCGGAGCGTGAAGGGTGAAGTGATTTCCTCCACGTTTGATGAGCCTGCAAGCCGCCACGTGCAGGTTTCCGAAATGGTGATTGAAAAGGCCAAGCGCCTTGTGGAAATGGGTAAGGACGTGGTGATTCTGCTGGACAGCCTGACCCGTTTGGCACGGGCGTATAACACGGTTGTACCGTCCTCCGGGAAGGTTTTGACCGGTGGTGTGGATGCCAACGCGCTGCAGAAGCCGAAACGCTTCTTCGGGGCGGCCCGTAAGATTGAAGAGGGTGGCAGCCTGACGATTATTGCCACCGCGCTGATTGATACCGGAAGCCGGATGGATGAAGTGATTTTTGAAGAGTTCAAGGGGACCGGTAACAGTGAAATCACGCTGGACCGCAAACTGGTTGAAAAACGCACCTACCCTGCGATTGACATTGGTAAGAGCGGCACGCGCCATGAGGAGATGCTGTTCAGTGAAGACGAGTTGCAGAAGGTTTGGATTCTGCGGCGGATTCTCCAGCCGATGGGGATTGTGGAGAGCATGGAGTTCCTGCTGGATAAGATGAAGCGGGCCAAAACGAATCAGGAGTTCTTCCGGTTTATGAACCAGTAGTTGGACGAACCGGACGGGCGACTCGGCACTTTTTGACCCAGCTTATGTACGTTTTTTAGGTACATGGCGCTGGGTCAAAAAGCACCGATTCATCCCGCCGGATTCGCCCAAAAAGCAAAGCCGCCCCACAAGGGCGGCTTTGCTTTTTGGGTAAGGGTTAGGCGGTTTGGGGTTGGGGATTAAGTTTTTGGATGGCTTGCTGTTCGGCTTGGAGTTTGCTCCAGACAAAAATCCCCTGCACGGACATGGCGATGAGGATGAGGTTGAATACGGCAACGCCCCATTGCTGGGCCATGATGGCAAGCCCAAAGCCCGCGATACAGGCGAGAATACTGGTGAGAAAGTGCCAGCGTGACTGGTGGATGGTCAGGTATTTCGTGGCGAGGCCCAATGCCATTAAAGCCCAGTCTAGTCCGTAGTATTCCATGTTATTGTCCGTTTGTTGATGCGTTTTTATGGAGGTGGGCGAGAGGGTTCCCCTGACAGGCTGACAGGGGATTGGCGCCCAAGGCTTAAGCCATAGGGTGGTTGGGGAGGTTTTGGCATGGTAGGTTGAGAGCATGGAAAAGCTGGTTTTTTGTATGAAATGGGGCACGCGCTACGGGCCTGAGTATGTGAACCGGCTGTGGAAGGGCGTTAGGCGCCACGCGAGCGGGGATGTGCGGCTGGTGTGTTTTACCGATGACGTGACGGGGATTGATAAGGCGGTGGATTGCCGCCCGTTGCCGCCGTTCCCCGGCGTGCCGGAGCATTTGAGCGTGAAGCCTTGGAAAAAGCTGAGTTTATGGCAGGCGCATCTGGCTGAGGATTTAGATGGCCGTGACGCACTGTTTCTGGACGTGGATTTGGTGCTGACCGGAAACCTGGACGCTTTCTGGGACTACGAGCCGGGCAAGTATTGCGTGTGGGAGAACCCGACCAAGGAAGGGAAGAAGATACAGGGGCAACCGATTGGGAATACGAGTGTTTTCCGGTTTAGAGTTGGGGCGCACCCTGAGATTTACGAGCGGTTTGTGGCTGACCCCGTGGGCTTGCATGAGCGGGAATTCCGGATTGAGCAGGAGTTTATTTCCGCGGTGATTGGGGCCAAGGGTGAGCAGCGGTTCTGGCCGAAAGGCTGGTGTTGCAGCTTTAAGGAAGACCTGCTGCCGGCGTGGCCGATGCGCTGGTGGCAGGACGTGCCGCTGCCGGAGAGTTGCCGTGTGGCGGTGTTCCATGGCAAGCCTGACCCTGATGAGGCGATGGTAGGACACTGGCCTGCCAAGGGCTTGAAAAAGATTTACAAACACGTGCGGCCCGTGCGCTGGATTGCGGAAAACTGGGGCTAGGCTGACTGCTTGTGCGGCCAGATGGGCTTGGTGATGAGGAAGTGCGGGTGGGGATTGTCCAGATAGGGATGGATGGGCGTATTGCCGCTGAAGCCGAAACGGGCGTAGTAGGTGAGGTTCTTTTCCTCCGCCACCAGGACGATGCTGCCTTTGTCCCGCTTAATGAGGGTGGATGCGTGATTGATGGCGGCCTGCATGAGGGTGCTGCCAATGCCTTGACCGCGCAGTGATTTTTTGACGCCGACCCAGCAGATGCAGAAGGTGTCGATGTAAATATAGTCCTCCATCACCCCCGCGAGGCCGACGATTTCTCCGTATTGACGGGCCACCAGCAGGCTGGTGGGGCAGCGGGCCGCGGTAAAGGCGGTGGGGAATTCGCCTTCCGCGATGGTACGGGCGGGCTCTCCGAAGATTTCAGTAGCAAAATCAATAAGTTGTGGTACTTCTTCCGCTGTAGCCGGTGTGATGACACATGCCATTTTAGAAGCCGGGGAGGGAGGGGCCAGCGAGGAGGTGGAGGTGGAAGTGGGGCACTTGCTGGCCCGCGCCTTCCCCCGCGTTGGTGATGAGGCGGTAGCCCGTTTGCTGAACGCCAAGCTGGATAGCAATTTTGTTGGCGGTGACCATGAGGTGGCCGAGGAGGGCGGCGTCGCCAGTTTGAGCGTCCTGGTTGCCGATAAGGTGTTGTTTCGGAATAATTAAAATGTGGGTTTCGGCTTTGGGGGCGATGTCCTCGAAGGCGTAGGTGAGGTCGTCCTCGTAGACTTTTTTGCTGGGAATTTCGCCGCGGAGAATTTTGCCGAAAATGGTGGGGTTGGTGGCGAAGGGGTGGCGGGTCATGGGAGTGGGGCTTCCAGCGTGGTTTTTCAAGTTTTTACTGGGTGTATTATACCTTATTCGGGGGCATTTGTCAAGTTTTGCGTTTTGTATAACGTGTTGATATTGTTTGTTTTGTGGGGTGTTTGGGGGTGGAAAGTAGATGGTAAGTGGCGGGGCCGTTTGAGGCGGAGTTGGCTGTGGGCGCGGATTTTTGGTTACCGTAGAGGGTGAATGTAAGGAAGGTAGGGGGGTAGTGGATGGAAAGTAGGGGTAGAGATTGGAATTGTAACGGGCAAGCCCCCCGTCGCTTGGTAGCGACGGGGGGCCTGGCCTTATTTGGCCACGAGTTTGGCGTCGG
>JAIXZU010000113.1 GCA_027489415.1 Alphaproteobacteria bacterium | reverse complement strand
CGTGTGGGCAAGACGCTGGCGGGGGCGGTGGAGATGGGGTTCCATTTAACCGGACGCTACCCTGAGTGGTGGGACGGTGTGCGCTTTACCAAGCCCGTGCAGGCGTGGGCGGCCAGTGTGACGCGCGAGGCGACGCGGGATATTCTGCAGGAGTGTTATTTGGGAAGTACGGGTTTGGGCGCGATTCCGAGGCATTTGATACGTGGCTTGACCATGAAAAGTGGTGTGGCGGGGGCTGTGGATGTGGTGAGGGTTCAGCATGTGAGTGGCGGGATAAGTGTGCTGGGGTTTAAGAGCTATGACCAAGGGCGGGCGAGTTTTCAGGGGACGGCGCGTGATGTGGTTCACTTAGACGAAGAGCCCGAGATTGACGTTTATGAAGAGTGTTTGCTGCGAACCTTAACCGTGAAAGGGCATGTGATGCTGACGATGACACCGCTTATGGGGCTGAGTGAGATGGTGCTTCATTTTCAGGAACCAGGAACCGAAGGAACCAAGGAACCAAAGGGAAAAGTGTTGGTGAAGGCGGGTTGGGGCGACGTGCGGCACCTTGACCGTGAGGCGGTGGAGGGGATGCGGAGGAGCTTGAGGCCGCATGAAGTGATGGCACGCGAATTTGGTGAGCCGAGTGTGGGCAGGGGGCGGGTTTTTCCGGTTGATGAGGGAGAATTGAAAGTGCCCCGGTTTGAGATTCCGGCACACTGGAAGCGGTGTGTGGGTGTGGACTTTGGCTGGAGCAACCCGACCGCAGCGGTGTGGCTGGCGCATGATGTGGCCAGCGACATTGTGTATGTGACCGATGTGTACTTTGCCAGTGAGCGCGTGCCGGTGGAGCATGCGGAGGAGATTCGGCGCCGCGGGGCTTGGATTCCCGCCGTGTGTGACCCTGCCGGACAGGCGGTGGGCCAGAAAGACGGTGTGAGCATGGTGGAGATGTACGCGAGTTCTGGCCTCAGGTTCGACCTTGCTGATAACGGTGTGGAAGCCGGACTGATGCAGATGCTGGAGCGCATGCGGCTGGGGAAGTTGCGTGTGTTTGACGACCTTGACGGCTGGTGGCGGGAATTTCGGGTGTACCACCGTGACAGCAAGGGCCGTGTGGTGAAGCGCGATGACCACCTGATGGATGCGACGAGGTATGCCTTGGTGAGTGGCTTGCCGCTGGCGCGCAGTGAAGGTGAACGTAAGGAAGTTACGCGGGTGAAGCTGCGGCGGGGGGAGTGGTGGACGGTTTAGGAACGAGGTAGCGAGGAACGAGGAACGAGGAAGCCCCGCCTTTCGGCGGGGCTTGTGTTAGGTGAGGCGGAAGTTGACGACGCGGCTTTCGGGCGACTGCGTGCAGGTTGTGGGCGTGACGACGAAGAAAGTGGCGCGGGCGGTTTTTCCGGTGGCGTCGGGTTCAATGAGAATCCAGCCTTCGTCCCCTTGCTTCACGCCTTCCGTTTTGAAGGGAAGATACATGCTGAAGAGGCCGTTCGTCAGTTTGAAGGTGAGAGTGCCGCTTTCCGTGTAAGAGGGCTTTATGGGGCCGGCGGCGTAGAACTTGCGCGTGAGATAGGCGGGCAGGAGGTGCTGGCTGCAGATGGCAAGGAGCTCGTCCTGCGTGTCTCGCTGGAGGGGAGTGTCCCTAACAGTGAGCGTGAGGCTGTTGGGCTTAAATTCCGTGCAGCTTACGAGTAGGGACAGGCTGATGAGGGATGCCATGAGGGGAAATGGGCGCATGGGGTGACTCCGGTTAGAGATTCCATTTTTTTTTTTTATATAAGCTTGAATGACAAGGTTTTTTAACAAAGGAAAGTAGGGGCCATGGGGCTGAAGACCGAATATATTTACACCTGCAAAGGCCGCCAGAGGGCGGTTTTTTTACGGCCTGAGTGTGCCTGTGTGAGTTTCAACCTTGAGCTTGGAGAGGGTGATGAGGGCGTGATTGAGGTGACTTATGACCCTGTTGAGACCGTACGCAAGGGCAGGGGGCTTTGGGAGCCTTTTGAGGGTGGCTTGGCTGGCAGTGTGGCCTGTGCGACGGCGATACGGGTGAACATTGGACGGATTGGCGGGTGGGTGCGGTTGGTGACGAGTGAGGAACAGGGAACCAGCAACCAAGGAACCGAAGGTTTGGAATCAGGAATTAGGGATTAGGGGGATTTTGAGTATGGAGCGAGAGGGCAAGAACGAGCTGTTGGCGCGGTTGAAGGCGTGGTTTGAGGGGGCGGTGACAAGCCGTGCCTACCAGACGTGGCGCGAGGAAGCCCGCACTGCTTGGGACTTTTATGACGGGGCGCAATGGACCAACGCCGAGATTGACGCGCTGGCCGAGCACGGGCAGGGGGCGATTGTGATAAACAAGATTGCGCCGAAAATTGATAACCTTGCCGGGACGGAAGTGGCCGGGCGGACACGCATCACCTACCGTTCCCGCAGTGGGGACCCGCAGGAGGAGCTGGCGGCGCGTGTGTTGAGTGACTTGGCGTTGTATGTGGCTGAGCGCAGTGACCAAGCGCTGGAGGTTTCCCAAGTGTTCCGTGCCGGACTGGTGGGGGGCATTGGATGGTTGGACATTGGGGTTGAGGAGACCCATGAAGGTGTGGAGGTGTTTGCGCGCGCGGAAGATGAGTTTGCCGTGGTTTTCGACCCCCTGAGCCGCCGTGCGGATTACAGTGATGCGCGATTTGTGGCGCGGGAGCGGTGGTTGACCAGCGCGGAGGCTGAAGGGCTGTTTGGTGAGAATGGCAAGGCTTTGGTGGGGTTGAGGAATTCGGAAGCCGGACTCCGGATGGCGGCGCCGTATGCGTTAAGCCTTGGTGGGCGAGGGAGTGAGGTTGGGTATTATGACGCCCAGCGCGAGATGTTCCGGATAGTGGAAGTGCAATACAAAGAGCCTGCCAAACAATGGCGGGTGCGGCTGCCTGATGGGCGTTTGGTAGCGACCTTTGACAAGGCCAAGCTGCGGCTGCGCGGTGCGGTGGTGGAAGAGATTGTGACCGTGCCGCGCGTGCATGTGGCTTACTTTGCCGGTGATGTTTTACTGGATGTCAAGCCGCTGGGCTATGAGCATAACAGCTTTACGTTGGTGCCGTTTGTTTACAAGCGCCAGCGCAGTGACGGCCGCCCTTACGGGCTAGTACGTGCGGCCCTTGACCCGCAGCGCGAGCTGAACAAGCGGCGCAGCAAGGCGATGCATTTACTGAACACCGCGCAGGTGATTGCCGATATTGACGCGGTGGAAGACCCGAATGTGCTTGCGCGGGAAGCGGCGCGGCCGGACGGGATAATTTTAAAGCGCGCGGGCAAGGACTTGCGGATACTGCGCAATACCGACCTTGCGGTGAGCCAAGTGCAGGTGATGGAGCAGGCGGGACGCGACATTCAGGACGTGATTGGCGTGTTTGACGAGGCGATTGGCAAGGAGAGCAATGCGACGAGTGGTGTGGCGATTCAACAGCGCCAGATGGCGGGCAGCCTGAGCCAGATGTTTGCGTTTGATGGCTTGCGGCTGCTGAAAAAGAGCCTTGGCGTGCAGATTATGGAGCTGGTGCGGCAGTACTTCACCCAAGAAATGGTGATTGCGATTACGGACAAGCTGGGCGCGGGCAGGGTGATTCACCTCAACGAGCCCGTACTGGGGCCTGACGGCCAGCAGGTGCGGCACAAGGACGGTACGCCGATGGTTCTGCCAGACCTTGCGCGCGGCAGCTTTGACGTGGTGGTGGAAGAAGTGCGCGACGTGAACAGCGCCCGAGAGCTGGAAGCCGCCAAGCTGGAAATGCTGATGAAGGCTGGGGTGCCGATTCCGGCGGAGGTGCTGGTGGAGGTTTCCGGCGTGAGTGGGAAGGAGGCGATTTTGGCCGGGATTAAGCCAGTGATCAGTGATCAGTAATCAGTGATCAGGGGGCGGCATCGGACATACTTGACAAAATGAGGATTAATTGTATACTATAATCTAGGTTTATTCCTTTTAGAGGCGAAAGCCGGAAAGATGAGCAGATGATTG
>JAIXZU010000073.1 GCA_027489415.1 Alphaproteobacteria bacterium | reverse complement strand
AGCTGCTGATGATTTCACCGAGGAACGAGGCGATGATGTCGGTCAGAGAGTTATTGCTCATGGTAATCTCCTGTATGAGCATTCTAAAAGGTCGGGGCCAAAGCCTTTGGACGAATTATGGGTGTGCGGGGCTTATGTGCAAGTGTTGATAAGAAAAAGGGGGCTTGCGCCCCCTTCCCTTTTGTGCCTTTGACCTTACTGGATTTCGGGTGTGACGTTCTTGGCCAAGTTGCCTTCGCGCATCTGGCGCAGGACTCCGCCGGTACCGGCCGGGATGAGGCGGCCGACGATGACGTTTTCCTTGAGGCCGCCCAAGCGGTCCGTTTTGCCCATGGTGGCGGCTTCGGTGAGCACGCGGGTGGTTTCCTGGAAGGAAGCCGCGCTGATGAAGCTGCGCGTGGTGAGCGACGCCTTAGTGATACCTTGCAGGTGGAGTTCGAACTCCGCAGGTACTTTGCCGTTGGCGATGAGCTTGGCATTTTCTTCGCGCACTTCGTACATATCGGCCATTTCGCCCATGACGAAGGTGGATTCGCCGGGGCGAGTGACCATGACCTTCTGGAGCATCTGGCGGATAATCACCTCGATGTGCTTGTCGTTAATACCTACACCTTGCAGGCGGTAGACTTCCTGGATCTGGGTGATCATGTAGTCAGCCAGAGCCTCGATGCCTTGGGCCTTGAGGATGTCGCGCGGGTCGATCGCACCTTCCACCAGCATTTCACCGGCTTCGATGTAGTCCCCCTCACGGACGTTGAGGTGAATGCCCTTGGGTACGAGGTACTCGCGGACTTCGTCCTCTCCGCCTTCCACCTTTGAGGTGATGAGGATGCGGCGCTTGCCTTTGAGGTCCTTCCCGAAGCTGACGATACCGGCGAGCTCGTTGAGCGTGGCGCTGTCCTTCGGTTTGCGGGCTTCGAAGAGTTCCGCAACACGGGGCAGACCACCGGTAATGTCCTTCGACTTCAGGGCTTCCTTCGGCATACGGGCGACGGTGTCCCCCGCTTTGATTTCGGCGCCGTCGTCGACGGTGAGGATTGCGCCGACCGGCAGGGCGTAGACAGCCTGCGAGCCGTTAGGCAGCGTGACGATGTTGCCCTTTTTGTCCATGAGGACGATGCTGGGCTTCATGTCCACCGCGCGGGCGGTTTCCTTCCAGTTGAGGACCACACGGCTGGTGATACCGGAGGTTTCGTCGGTTTGTTCGCTGACGGTCACGCCTTCGACGAGGTCGAGGAAGTGAACGGAACCGGCGGTTTCGACGATGATCGGCACGGTATAGGCGTCCCACACGGCCAGAACCTGACCGGCTTTGACCTTGGCGCCGTCCTTGACGTTCAGTTTAGAACCGTAGGGCAGCTTGAAGGTTTCGCGCGTGCGGCCGGTGTCGTCGATAATGGTCGCTTCCGCGTTACGGGACATGACCACGCCCTCGCCTTCGCCGTTCGCAATGGTAACGACGTTGGTGAGTTTGACGGTACCTTCCTTAACGGCTTCCGCCTTGGAGGTTGCCGTACCAGCTGTTGCCGCACCACCAATGTGGAAGGTACGCATGGTGAGCTGGGTACCGGGTTCCCCAATGGATTGGGCTGCGATAACACCGACAGCTTCACCGATGGTGACCTGCGTGCCGCGGGCGAGGTCGCGTCCGTAGCAGTGGGCGCAGATACCGTCCGTGTTTTCGCAGGTGAGCGGGCTGCGGATGGCAACGCGCTCGATACCGGCTTTCTCGATTTCCACCTGAGTGATTTCATCGATGATGGTGTTGCGGGTGACGATGACCTTGCCGGTGAGCGGGTGGGTGACATCGGCTGCCGCAGTACGGCCGAGGATACGCTCGCCCATGCTTTCGGTGACGTTGCCGCTGTCGACGATGTCCGAGGCCCAGATGTGGCGCTCGGTGCCGCAGTCGAGGTTCGTGATGACGCAGTCTTGCGCGGCGTCCACGAGACGGCGGGTAAGGTAACCGGCGTTCGCGGTTTTGAGCGCGGTATCCGACAGACCTTTACGGGCACCGTGGGTACTGTTGAAGTATTCCATAACGGTGAGACCTTCGCGGAAGTTGGCCACAATCGGCGTTTCGATAATTTCGCCGTTCGGTTTGGCCATAAGACCACGCATACCGGCGAGCTGACGCATCTGGGCCGGGGAACCACGGGCACCGGAGGTGCTCATCATGAAGATGCTGTTGATGGACGGTTGCATCTTGGTTTCCTCGACGAACTTACCATCCGCACCCATGGTTTTGACCTGAACGGGTTGGTCCCCAATCGCTTTCATCATGGCTGCGGCGATGGTGTCCGAGGTGCGCTGCCAGATGTCGACCACCTTGTTATACTTTTCACCGCCGGTGATGAGACCTTCCTGGTACTGGTGCTCGAACTTGCGAACCTCAGACTCGGCGTGGGCGACCAGCTTCTTATTATCGTCAGGAATGACCATGTCGTTTTTACCGAAGCTGATACCGACGCGGGCTGCGAAGCGGAAGCCGAGGGACATTATACGGTCGGCGAAGATGCAGGTCTCCTTCTGGCCGCAGGCAAGGTAGATTTCGTGGATGAGCTTACCGACTTCTTTTTTCGTCATGATTTTATTGACGGTTTCGAAGCCCAACTTGTTGCTGTTCGGCAGGATGCTGGCGAGGTAGGCACGGCCCACGGAGGTGTCGTACGTTTTGCCACGGAAGCGGTACTTGATGCGGGTGTGCAGCGTGACCGACTTCGCGAGGAGTGCGTGTTCGATTTCGCCGAGGTCCGCGAACAGGGAGCCGTCGCCGGGTTCGTTGAAGCGCATGAGGGAGAGCCAGTAGAGGCCCAGAATCATATCCTGGGACGGGACGACAACTGGTTTACCATCGGCGGGCTTGAGGATGTTGTTGGTGGACATCATCAGCACGCGGCACTCGATTTGCGCTTCGAGAGACAATGGAACGTGGACGGCCATTTGGTCTCCGTCGAAGTCCGCGTTGAAGGCGGTGGTTACCAGCGGGTGCAGCTGGATGGCCTTACCTT
>JAIXZU010000088.1 GCA_027489415.1 Alphaproteobacteria bacterium | reverse complement strand
TGTTCATGATGCCCTGAGCGATCATTCCCGTGGGTTTGCCTTGAGCTTCATGCAGCTTGGCCATGACCGGAAGAGTGTTGAGACCCGTGTTGAAAATACTGACGCAAGAGAGCACGAGCATGAGCAGTGGTGTTAGAAGTTCGGCGAGGCCGGCGCGGGCGGAATTGATTTTCTTGTCTTCGAGAATACGCAGGATTTCAAAGGATTTCTGCATGTTGTTGGAGGCTTCCCCGGCCAAGATTGCGGCGCGGTGGAGGTCCGTGAACATTTTGCGTTCGGTGGTCATCGCCTGACTGAGCGACTTACCTTGGGCGACTTTCTGGGAGAGGCCTGCGATGGCATTGGCGACAGTGTCGTTACGTTCCGAACGGAAGGCTTTGGCGACGGCGCGGAGGGCGTCCGACGTTGGTTGGCCAGTTTTCATCATCATCGCCATGAAGAAGAAGAAGCGCTCGCGGTCACGCGAGTCGATCGTGGCGCCGGTGCCGCCGCCGATACGCTGGAAGAGCAGTGACGATTGTGCAGATTTGACGGCCATTAGCGCAGGGCCTCCAGGTCCGCACTGAAGAAGCGTTCCAGTTCATCGAGGCTGGTGATGCCGGCTTTCATGTGGTGCATGCCTTGGTAGAGCATGTCCTTCATGCCGATGGCACGGGCTTGGTCCCGGACCACGTCGATCCAGTCCGGACGGAGGCGGTTGGCTGCCCAGACGTTGCGCGAGACTTCCCGCCGCCACATTTCCAGTACTTCTTCCATGGCGATACGACCAGTGTAGCCGCGATAGTGGCAGAGTTCGCAGCCGTTGCGGTTGGGGCGGCAGATGGTATCCCCCCGTTTGAAGCCCAGAGGGCGTACGGAGTTGAGACTGTCCGCCAGTTGTTGGTCGAGCTCGTAGGGCACCTTACACTTGGTGCAGAGGCGGCGCACGAGGCGCTGGGCGATAACGCCGCGCACGTTGCTGAAGATGATTTCCGGCGGTACGCCACGCTGGAGGAGGCGGTCCAGCGTCATGAACGCGTCGTTCGCGTGCATGGTGGTGATGACGAGGTGACCGGTGTTACCGGCGTCGATGACGCGGCGGGTGTCCTCCGGTGAACGGACTTCCCCGATGAACATGACGTCGGGGTCCAGCCCCAGAGCGGCATAGAGGAAGGTTTCGAGATTCACGCCGGAGGAGATGTCCTCTTCCGTTTGGATGACGTTATCCATCCGTTCTTCAATTTGTTTTTCGTACGAGATAACATTTTGGCCTGGGCGCTGGCCGCGGCGGATCATCAGGCGGGAGGCCGTAGATTTACCGGAACCGGTTGGGCCTGCGAAGATGATGACGCCTTCTTCGAAGCGCATGAGCTGGTCGATTTTATCAATCGTTTCATCGCCATACCCAAACGTCTCCATTTGGCCTTCAAACGGGCGCAAGAAACGCATGGCGATTTTGGCGGTGTTTTCAAGCGTGATTGGCTGCGTGGTGTAGCGGATATCAACGCTTTGACGGTTAGTGAGTTCGAACGTCATACGGCCGTAGAGCGGTTTTTTGAAGTTTTCCGCACTGACGCCCGCCATGTGACGGAGACGGCCTACAACGCGGTCGTAGACTTCCATGGGAAGGGCCACCAGTTCTTCCAGCTCGTTGTCGATACGTGCCATGACGGTGGGTTTGCGGTTGAGAATTTCGATGTGCAGGTCGCTCGCGCCGTTTTTATAGGCGGTGCGAATGATTTCATCGACGAGACTGACCACGGAGTCGTCGTTACCGGCATTCAGTTGGGCGTAGGCGTTTTCGACGAGGAATTTGAGACTGTGACCTTCGCGTTTGTTCATCCGCTCGATAGCGGCTTCGATGCTTTTGGCGGAGGCCCAGACGAAAACGTGGCTGTTTTTGCGGTTACGGAGAAGGATTTCCGAGTGGAGACGTTTGTTGGGGAGGTCCGCCGCCGCCCAAGTGACCTGGTTACGGCCGAGCTCTATCGGGCAGGCGGTGTAGAAGGTGAGGAATGCGCGGTCGATACCTTCCACCTGGTGTGGGGTGACCTTGGCCATTTCCTCGTCGTTTTTGACCGGGAAATCGTACGCTACAGCCTTATAGCGGGTTTGCTGGGTGGAGGTGAGTTTACCCGCTTTACCAAGGGCTTCGATGAGGGCGTCGGGGTCTTTTTGGACGGTTACGGGCAGGTTATGCAAATCCCCAACGGAGATCACATGATCTGCTATCATTAAGTCCACAATGTCCATGGCGCTAAAGTAGCGGAATTTGGCGGGTTTTGGGAGGGTATGGACGGGTTTTGCCGATGGGGGTGTGGTAAATCAGTGAACAGTGGGAAGTGAACAGTGAACAGGTGATAGGTTTTAGGCTTTAATTGCCCATATTTTATTAGATTTACTGATGAAATAAGGCCTGGGCGATGAGAGATTACGCCTTGGAATTTAAGCTAGGCTTCGCCACGCAGTTTGAATGGCGTTGCCCTCGCAAGCTCGGGTCGAACGGCTGCGCGGTGCGAATCCTACACCCAATAGTATTTTCAAACACAAAACCCTGCTTACGCAGGGCTTTGTATTTGAAAATACTGGTGGGCGATGAGAGATTGAGCCATATGATCGGAGTTGGCTTCGCCTTTTGAATGGCTCGCCCTCGCAAGCTCGGGTCGAACTGGCTGCGCGGTGCGAATCCTACACCCAATATAAGTTTCAAACAAAAAACCCTGCTTTGGCAGGGCTTTTTGTTTGAAACTTATGGTGGGCGATGAGAGATTCGAACTCCCGACCCGCTGCGTGTAAAGCAGCCGCTCTACCGCTGAGCTAATCGCCCTTCCGGAGAAGGATATCTGGTACTCCGATTTTTCCCCGGTCAGGAAAAATCTGGCGGAAGCGACGGGACTCGAACCCGCGACCCTCGGCGTGACAAGCCGATACTCTAACCAACTGAGCTACGCCTCCGCTGCCAGACGGGTGGGTTATAGGGGGGGATGGGAGCGGCGTCAACCCCTCTCTGGAGAAACGTAGCGAGAAGACTGAAAAAAGTTTGCCACAAGCTGCCCCAGCAAACACGAAACGGCCCGAAGGCCGTTATTTCGTGCGCGTTTACTAGATAGAACTAGTTAACGGAATCGCGGAGGCTCTTACCAGCGCGGAACTTGGGCTGGGTAGAGGCCGGGATTTTGATGGTTTGGCCAGTGCGCGGGTTGCGGCCAGTGGTGGCCTTGCGCTTGGTGGTGGTGAAGGTGCCGAAACCGGTCAGACGGACTTCGTTGCCCTTCTTGAGGCTCTTGGTGATGATGTCAACGAAGCTGTCCAGCATGGAAGCGGCTTCGGTCTTGGTGCACTTGGCGGAATCAGCGATTTTGCTGACGAGTTCTTGCTTGTTCATGAGTGATCCTGTTCTCATTGGTTTTGCATACCGGAGCAGCTCTGAGGTGCGCTCCGTACCCCGCTGCCAGCTTGGCTTGCCGCGTGATGGTTAGATTAAAATCCCCGTTTTCTGGGGTGTCAAGCTATTGATGCAAAAAAAAGCAGCTTGATTTTGAAGGTGAGCAACAGATTCAACCCCTAATTACCTGCACCGTAAGTTATACGTAGGGTTAAAAATAACATTCAACTCAATGAAATTATTTACTTTAATTTGTGACTGCCTTCGGACACTTTCGTGCACAAAAAAGCCCTGAGTTCTCAGGGCTTTTTTTATGGCTTACCTGCTTATTTAGCGGGCATAAGCGCCTCCGCTACGACCATTTGGTGCCTTGCGGGCAGGAGTTTTACCTCTTGCCGGTGCCTTTTTAACGGGTTTAACCGGTTTGGCAGGGGCTTTTTTTGCCGCTGCCTTAGGAGCCGGCTTGGCGTTTTTCGCCTTTGATTTGGGTTTGCCGGAACCGCCTTTGGGATCAAACGGGTTGCGGACCAGAGCTTGACGAAGGACTTCGTCCACGCTGTCCACGACCACGATTTTCAGGCCCTTTTTGATGACTTCCGGCATGTCCGCGAGGTCCTTTTCGTTTTCACGCGGGATGAACACTGTGGTGATGCCAGAGCGGAGGGCGGCGAGGAGTTTTTCCTTCAGACCACCGATTTGCAGGGCGCGGCCACGGAGTGAGACTTCACCTGTCATGGCGATGTCATTTCGTACAGCAATGCCAGTGAGGACGCTGACCAAGGCCGTGACCATGGCGAGACCTGCCGAGGGGCCGTCCTTCGGTGTGGCACCATCCGGAACGTGGATGTGGATGTCCTTCTTCTCGTAGAAGTTCTGCGGGATTTTCAGGTCCTCTGAACGGCGGCGTACATATGACGCTGCCGCTTGGATGCTTTCCTGCATGACTTCACCGAGTTTACCGGTGCTGAGCATTTTGCCTTTGCCTTCCAGCACGGTGGCTTCGATGGGGAGGATATCACCGCCGACTTCGGTCCATGCCAGGCCGGTGACAACGCCGATTTGGTCTTCGGTGTCCTTCACGCCGTAGCTGAACTGGTGCACACCGAGGTAGTCCGGCAGAGTGGCGGGCGTGATGCTGATGGTAAAGGCCTTGGGCTTCGCTTTGGCTTTGGCAGCCTTGGCTTTAGCTGTTTTGGCGTTGCGGGTTTCCTTGGTCTGGTGCATCAGGATTTCCTTCACGGCCTTGCGGCAGAGTGCATCAATACTGCGTTTCAGGCTACGCACGCCGGCTTCGCGGGTGTAGTAGCGGATGATGTCGCGCAGGACGCCGTCCGCGAGGGTCAGTTCACCCGGGCGCAGGCCGTTGTCTTCCATTGCCTTGGGCAACAGGTGACGACGGGCGATTTCCATTTTTTCCTCTTCGGTGTAACCGGCAAGGCGGATGATTTCCATACGGTCCCGCAGGGCTGGAGGGATGTTGAGGCTGTTGGACGTACAGATGAAGAGCACGTCGGACAGGTCAAAGTCCACTTCCAGATAGTGATCCTGGAAGGTGTGGTT
>JAIXZU010000123.1 GCA_027489415.1 Alphaproteobacteria bacterium | reverse complement strand
TTCACGGGTTCGGTCCTCCAGCTGGTGTTACCCAGCCTTCAACCTGCTCATGGATAGATCACCTGGTTTCGGGTCGTCATGCGACGTACTTATTCGCCCTATTCAGACTCGCTTTCGCTGCGCCTACACCTAACGGCTTAAGCTTGCACGGCACATGAAGTCGCTGACCCATTATACAAAAGGTACGCCGTCACCACGCGAGGTGGCTCCGACTGCTTGTAGGCACATGATTTCAGGATCTATTTCATCCCCCTCTCGGGGTGCTTTTCACCTTTCCCTCACGGTACTAGTTCACTATCGGTCTCAAAGTAGTATTTAGGCTTGGAGGATGGTCCCCCCATATTCAAACCGGGTTTCACGTGCCCGCCCCTACTCAAGGATCCTTAAGTTAATCACCGCATACGGGGCTATCACCCACTAGGGCCGCCCTTTCCATGGCGTTCTGCTTTTACTGTAAATGCAACTGGCCTTCTCCCCGTTCGCTCGCCACTACTAGGGGAATCTCTGTTGATGTCTTTTCCTGTAGGTACTGAGATGTTTCACTTCCCTACGTTCGCTTCCTACACCTATGTATTCAGTGCAGGATACCGCCGAAGCGGTGGGTTACCCCATTCGGAAATCTCAGGATCAAAGGTTATTCGCACCTCCCCTGAGCTTATCGCAGCGTATCACGTCCTTCATCGCCTCTTTGAACCAAGGCATCCGTCATGTGCCCTTTTCTATTTACGATTCTCTTTCAGACTTTCGTCTGGCCAACAGATGTTATCTGTTGGTCTTCGCCTTGTTTGCGCGCAGATTCTAACCAACTCTCGCCGGTCAGCTCTGCTCGTCTTTTCAAGTATACCATACACTGTGTAAATGGTTGTTTATCGGCGCCCCGGAAAGAGGCCCGCAACCACCACACGGCTAGCATGGAGTTTATGTTGATTTTTGACTACATATTCGAATTTCACAGATCTTGCTGGGGGTTTCTCAGTGGTTCTTTTCGAACCCCTCGTGTGCCTCAGCGATTGGGCTTCTAACCTCTCCCCCTCCCCCTGTCAACACCTTCTCTTCAACATTTTTCAAACTTTCTTGCAACCCACTCAAAATACACGTGTCGCACTTGTAAAAAAGCGCCGTCCATGGCCCTTTTTTCAGCTCCTCACCCTATAAAACGGCATTCCAGAACTATCTCAACCTCACAAAATCCTACCTTCACAATCCTCCGGCATCCGGTAATTCGGCTTTGCCGGCCCACGGCACTCTCTATTTCTCTTAAAAAAGGTAATCCTGTTCCCCAGCCTCAAGCCTTCCCAACCAACTTAAGCACGCAATCAACGTCGAAGCTGTCGCGCCAGCCGGATGGTATCTTCAAAAAATCCCATTTTTTGTCAGATACCACCGTACCGGCTCAACCCCTACCTCTCCCAAGCACTTCCCGATTTCACTGCCACCACATCTTCACCGCCCCCTGTTAACTAAAAAAGCCGCCCATCAAAGGGCGGCTCTCAAGCATCAGTGCAGAATAATCTCCCCCGTCACCTTCCGCCACTCACTCGCCGCAATCAACTTGCGGTGAATATAGCGCACGGAATGCAACGGCCCCTCGATCTTCTCCTGCCAGAATTGCAGGAACTTGTGCATCTCGGGGAAATCCGGCTCAAGGTCGTAGGTCTGCCACATATAGGTCTGCAGCAGAACGGGGTAATCAGGCAGGCGGTAGGTAATTTCAGCGGTCGTCAGGCCGTAGCCTTTCAACATCAGTTCCATTTCAGCGTTCATGGCACGCTCCTCAAACGGGTGGGTCACCCAACCATCATACCCAAACCACCGCCCCCAGCAACAGCAAATCACCATCACACACTATATATATGTCACAGCTATTTCCCACGGCGCGGGAACGTTCCGCCCCTCCCCCCGTTACACTTCCGAACCAAAGAAAGAACAGTTCATGAGCAGCACAACCGATAAACTCGCAGGTAAAACCAACGAATTCGCAGGCCAGGCCCGCCAGGCCGCCGTCAAAGCTCTCGATGATAAAGAGATGCAAGCCAAGGGCATGGTCCAGGAAGCCAAAGGCCACGCCCAGCAAACCAAGGGCGAAGTCAAGGAGACCGTCAAAAAGGTCATCGACAAAGCCTAGTAACATAGGCACCCAACATCACACCTGCCCTCGGGCAGGTGTTTTTTATATCTCCCCCTCCCCCATCACCTCTCCGCAGCCACTGCTTTCCATTCGGTTACCACGGAGTTTCCTTACATTCACCATTCATGGTAACCAGAAATTGGCTCTCACCTTGGGCTTAGCCCAACCATTATCCATCATTGTCCATCTGTTTTCCACACCCCAAAAACCAATATTACCTATATATATATCAATATATTAACCAAAAAATCTCACCTTGACATTTCACCCAAACTATGCTATAGTAACCCTATCAGAATCACAAAAACGCCTGCAAATCCGCCATTTCACCCCACTATTAAGCCTTCTGTAACGCCACCGGCGCCATCCAGCATTTTTCACCCGAAAAAAACAAAGAAAACGCCGCCCCGGTTGCGGGTGCGGCGTCTCTTATCGTTGGGGGCCATTCGGCCTTGTAGCTTAGTTGCTGGCCAGCCGGTAAGGGCTGCGGTCACGCGGCGAACGGTACACATAGTGCCCCGCCACAAAATCGCATTTCCTCAAGTGGCTCCAGCTCTCAGGCTTGCTGATTGTCGGATTGTGGAAGAACGCACAACCAGAAATCCGCTTCTGAAGGCCAACCTCAATCGTCGGCCTGCCCTTCACCCAGTCATTGTACATCGTGGTCGCCACTTTTCGCATTTCTGCGTTCGGCTGCTTCCACTTTTTGTTCCAGTAGTCCACGTACTGGCCGGGCGCGCGCATTGCTGCGCAGAAGTCGCCAACCTTGCCGTAGTCACCGGAAGCACCACGCACCAGCAGGGAATGCCCTACCTGTACGTAACCCTGAAGGGTCCGCTTGGCCTCATTCGCCATCACGAGGGCAATGCACTCGATCTGCGCCGAAGCCTTGGTACCAGTTGCTGGCTTGTTGCTTGCATAGGCCCCCGTTGCCAGCATGGAAAACAGGGCTATGGCCGTGAGCACGGCTTTAGGAAAAGTTCTCACTTTTGATGTTCCAGCGACCGAATCAGGTATTTCGCCGAGGGTCGGGCCCGGCTGCTCTATGCAAAACTTGAAATAGCACGATTTTTTAATCAATCAACCACCCGAACCTCACAATCAAACCTCTTGTAAGGTTAAGCCATCCACCATTCCCCTCAATGCATGCAATAATCCGTATTACATAGTTATATTTCAATAACTTAAAAGATAATATATAACACACAAAATAATAAAAACTGTAAGGTTTACCAAAACTAAGCCATTATAATGGCGGTTAAAATAAATAAATCATAATATACATCAATAATAATAGGAATATAACCCGATAAAATCGGGAAAACGCCTTAAACGCAGCGCAGCGCGCAAAAAATAGGTATCGCACGCGGGGTAATTATAAGGGAAATAAAGGCATTAGCTGGCAAACTGCCGAATCCTGCATCACTCGCGCAAATTCCCTCTTGTTGCCACTCTCAGGCTATGCTAAACGCTCATCCCACGTGGGCCCGTAGCTCAGTTGGTAGAGCGCCTGCTTTGCAAGCAGGATGTCGTCGGTTCGAATCCGTTCGGGTCCACCAAATACTTCAAAACACCAAGCCCCTCGCCAGAGGGGCTTGGTGTTTTGAAGTATTCAGCGGTCCGGCGGAAAGAAACGACGCGCAGCCCGGTTCGACCCGAGCCTGAGAGGGCAACGCTTTTCAAAAGCATGGCGAAGCCTAGCTTAAACTCATAAAGCGTAATCCGTTCGGGCCCGACTCCCAAAATCCCCAACAACCCCCATATTTCTCCTTCCCCACAGCCAACATTGCCTGTTACCATTCTCACACAACAAGGAAACCGCCATGCTCTCCAAGACAATCGACGCCCAATTCGAAACCCGCCTCACCGAACTCAAGGATTGGCTGGCCATTCCCAGCATCAGCGCCCTGCCGGAGCACCATGCGGACGTTCGCAAAGCAGGCGTCTGGGCCCAAAAGTACTTGGAAAGCATGGGCTTCACGCACGTAGAAATGACGGGAACCGCAGGCCTGCCCATCGTCTATGCCGAACATTGCCCGTACCCTGACAAACCCACCGTGCTCTTCTACGGCCACGTGGACGTCCAACCGGCGGACCCTCTCGAACTCTGGAAAACCCCACCATTCGAGGCAACCATTCGGGACGGTAAACTCTTCGCCCGCGGCGCAAATGACGACAAAGGCCAGTGCATGGTCTGGCTCGGCGCGCTTCAGGCCCTCAAAACCGTGCACGGCCATTTCCCCGTGAATGTCAAAGTCATCCTGGAATCGGAGGAAGAAATCGGCGGCCACGCCGTGGACGACTACGTCAAAGCCCACGCCGAAAAACTGAAATGCGACGCCGTCATCGTCTGCGACACCTCCATGTACAACGAAAACACGCCCTCCATCTGCACCAGCCTCCGCGGCATTGTTTATACCGAAATCTCAGTGCAGGGCGGCAAAACGGACATGCACTCCGGCCATTACGGCGGCGTCGCCCCAAACCCGCTGCACGCTCTCACCCTGCTCATCAGCCGCCTGAAAAACGAGGACGGGCACATTAATATTCCCGAACTCTATCAAGCCATCCCCCCGGTTACGGAGGACGAAAAAGCCTTCTGGGAAGCCGACCCGGTCAACTTCACCCAAAGCTTGCATGAGGAAATGGCCACGCCTCAACTGTACGGCGAAAACGAGCACTCTCCCTACGCCCGCACCGGCCTGCGCCCCACCTTGGAAGTTCATGGCATCATCGGCGGTTTCGTGGGGGAAGGCTCCAAAACGGTCATTCCCGCCAAAGCCAGCGTCAAGCTCAGCCTGCGCCTGCCCCCCGGCATGGCACCACAACCGGCGCTGGAAGCCCTCACTAAAGCCGTCCATAACCACATGCCTCAGGGCTATAAAGTCGATATCAAAACCCACGGCATGGGCGCCGGCATGGCCACGGAGTGGGATAACCCCTACATGCTCAAAGCCCGCAAAGCCATGGCCACGGTCTATGGTAAGGAACCCGCTCCCATGCGCATGGGCGGCTCGGTCCCCGTCTGCGCAGTGTTCGATAGTGTCCTGAAAAGCCCCGTCCTATTGGTCGGTTTCGGCCTGCCGGACGACGACCTCCACGCCCCGAACGAGAAATACAGCCTCAACCAACTGAAAAAAGGCATGCACACCATGGCCCTGCTGCTGGAAGACCTCGGCCGCTAATAGGGCCACAAAAAAAGGGAGCCTCAGGCTCCCCTTCTGTTCTCGCGGCGCTCTATTTCCCGCACATCGCGCACCACACTGGCGCTCCGCAGCCGCTCCATAATAATAACCATTTCTTTGTACGGCAACGGCAGGAACGAAATCACCACTTCATCCACATCATCATCGCCGGGGTTATGCTGGCTCACAATCTGCCGCACTTTGCGGGCCCACTTACCCAAAATTTCCTCCAGCGTCATCAGCGTAATACTGCCATGGTCAGCGCGCACTTGAAGCTGGTTAATGTTCCCCCCACGGTAATGCTCGCTAATCGGCTTCAACCAAGCCAGAATTACCAGCATGATGATCGTCGCCATCGCCGCGCCAAGGTAAAGCCCGCTACCCACCGCCAAACCTACAGCAGCCACAGCCCACAAGCTCGCCGCCGTGGTCAGGCCTTTCACCACTTCACCCCTTAAAATAATGGCGCCAGCACCCAAAAAGCCAATGCCACTTACCACTTGGGCGCCCATCCGTGTCGGGTCAATGTTCACCCCCGGCATCGCTCGCAAGTCTGCAAAACCGTAGGCGGAAACCAGCATCACAAGGCAGCTTCCCACACACACCAGCATGTGCGTACGCAAACCCGCCGCCCAACTTAAACGCTCCCGCTCAAACCCAATACACCCTCCCAAAATGGCCGCAATCAACAATCGCACCACCATTTCCACCTGGGTGCTGGCCATCAGCACAGTAGTTAGTTCATTCAAGGTCATCGGCCACATCATGTCTGTTCATCCTTATTGCCACCAACCTAGCGCACACCTGCAAAAAAGCTACGCCCACGCCCAAAGCACCGGCATATTTATCCGGAATCCTAACGGCGCTTGCGTGCTTTTCCCACAGTATCCGCCATCACCGCCCCGCGCTTACCCAGCGGCCGGTTAGGCTTGGTTGTCGTATCTTTCGCCGTCTGGTGCTCCATCTCGGCATTAATCGCCGAACCCACTAATAATATGTAAGTCGAAAGCCACACCCACACCATCACCCCAATCACCGCGCCCAGCGTGCCATAGGTCTTGTCATAATGCGCAAAGTTGGAAAGGTAGACCGAAAACCCAATCGACATCACCACCCACGCCAGCATCACAAACACACTTCCCGGTGTAATCCACGCCCAGCGCGCATGCTCGCGGCTCGGGCCATAACGGGCGAGCAACGCAATCGCCACCGCACTCATCGCCATAATAATCGGCCAGCGCAGCACCCGTATCAACATATCCGCAAAGCTTCCAATTCCAATGTAGCTCAACACCAGCGGCACAACCGCAATCGCGGTCATATAAAGCATGGCCATCACCACAGCCCCCATCGCAAACGCAAGGGAAACAAGGTTCAGCCTCACAAAACTGCGCTTTTCCCGCTCGCGGTAAGTCACATTAAGCCCATCGAAAACGGACATCATCGCCGTATTCACCGTCCACAACGCCAAACTCAAGCTCACCACAAACCCCAGCCCCAGCTGCCCTCGTGGTGCGTTGGTCAGGGTATTCAACTGGTCACGTATCAATGCAATCACGTCATCGGGTAACACGCCGTAAAGAGCAATTACCTGCTCAGCAATACTCCGAGGGTCAGTCAGTAAACCGTAAACGGAAACCAATGCCGTCAGCGCGGGGAAAAGCCCTAAAATCACATAAAACGCCACCCCAGCAGCAATCAAACCCAGCCGTTCTTCCTCAACGCATCCATACACGCGCCACACAATGTCTTTCCAACCTTTGGCAGGAATGTCTGTGGGGTTTAAAGCGTCACGGCCCCTGCCCTGCTCCCGCGCTCGGTTCAGGTCCAGCCGCTTGGCAGTCGTCTTAATATATCGCATCGCATTCATAACTTTCACCATGCCACAATGTTGCTCCTTCGTTGCCTGCATAAGCAGCATTAGCCACGCCCTCTGTCACAAATGCGCACACCTCGCACTAGCTTTTCATGCGCCACTTGGCTACATTCGGCCCATCGTCAGCAACAAGAAGCCACATAACCGATGAAATCCCTAACCCTCGTCTTCACCTTAATTTTAGGAGCCCTCACCATGACAGCCAACGCCGCCCCGGACCTCACCAAAGTCAAAGACCCCGAAAACGCCCTCGTCCTCACGCTCAAGGACGGCGACGTCGTGATTCAAATGTTCCCGGACCAAGCCCCCAACCACGTCGCCCGCATCAAGGAACTCACCCGCGAAGGTTACTATGACGGCAAACTCTGGCACCGTGTGATTGACGGCTTCATGGCCCAAACCGGCTCTCCGAAGGGGGACGGCATCGGCGGCTCCACGAAGCCGGACCTCAAAGCCGAGTTCAACAGCATGTCCCACGTGCGCGGCGTCGCCAGCATGGCCAGCACCGCCATGCCCAACTCAGCCAACGCGCAGTTCTTCATCATGCTCGCCTCCAACCCGGGGCTGGATGGCAACTACACCGCCTGGGGCCAGGTCGTCAGCGGCATGGAATTCGTCGACAACATCAAAAAGGGCACCGGCGGTAACGGCACCGTCCTCGCGCCTGTCGATAGCATCATCAAGGCCACCATCGCCTCGGACATCAAATAGTCAGGCGCAAACCCAAAGGCGTGCCCCGGCACGCCTTTTTCATATCCCTGTCCTTTAAGGCCAGTAACTTGACATCCCCGCCCCAAAAGTTCAAATAACCCCCATGAACACTGTCGCCACCTTCTACCACTTCGCCAGCCTGCCGGACTGTGCCAAACTCCAGCCCTCCATCAAGGCGGAAATGCTGCGTCACAACGTCACCGGCACCATTCTGGTCACGCCTGAAGGTGTAAACGCGACAATCGCCGGCCCCCGCGAAGGCGTGGACGCCGTCCTCGCCTTCCTCCGCGCGGACGCCCGCCTCGCGGCCATGACCCACAAGGAAAGCACCGCCAAAACCAACCCCTTCCAACGCACCAAAGTGAAGTTGAAGCGGGAAACGATTCCTCTGGGAGTAACAGTAGACCCCACCAACCCCGGCACCTACGTTAAACCGTCCGAATGGAACCAGCTCATCGCCAATCCGGAAACAATCGTGATTGATACCCGAAATGACTACGAAGTCGAAATCGGCCAATTCCATAACGCCAAAAACCCTGCTACCCGCACCTTCAAGCAACTGCCGCAATGGCTGGAAGAAAACCTGCCGGCGGACAAAAAAGTCCCCGTCGCCATGTACTGCACGGGCGGCATCCGCTGCGAAAAATCCACCGCCTACCTCAAGGCTCAGGGCTACGAAAATGTCTATCACTTGGAAGGCGGTATCTTAAAGTATCTGGAAGAAGTCCCGCAGTCCGAATCCCTCTGGCAAGGCGCATGTTATGTGTTTGATGACCGCGTCGCCGTGAACCACGACCTCTCCCCCGCCACCCAATATCAGGTCTGCCCTTCCTGTAACAAACCTGTGAATGCTGCGGACGTCCGCCGCATGGCCGCCAATGCCGAAGGCGTCGGCCGCCACTGCCCGGCCTGCACACCAAAATCCCACTAAACGGCATATCAAAAAGGGGCCACAGGGCCCCTTTTTTTTGTCTGGCTTAGGCTTTTAACTGAATCACCACCACTTCAGCATCACTCTGCGCTTCAATCCGCAAAGCGCCCTCATCGGCAATCGCCGCACCATCACCGGCACTCATTGCTTGTCCCTGCACGGTCACGTCTCCTTGGCTCACCAGCAAATAGGCACGGTTGCCAAAGTCCTGTTCAAGGGTAGTTCCAGCATTCAAACGCCCTCCAAACAGCGCCGAATCGGCATGAATCATCAACGCACCGCGCCCTGCATGCTCAGGTAAACCGCTCACCATTAAGGGCAGGCTGTCACCAACCGGCTGGGTCGGAAATTCCGCCATATCCCACCGCGGCGCCACATCGCGCTCACGCGGCAAAATCCATATCTGGTAAAGCACGGTGTTTTCGGTCTGGCTGGCATACTCCGCGTGGGTAATGCCAGTGCCCGCACTCATCACCTGCACGCTGCCCGCTGGGGTCACACCTTGGTTGCCAAGGCTGTCCCTGTGGCCAATCTCACCCTGCCGTACGTAGGTGATAATCTCCATATTGTCATGCGGGTGCGGGTCAAACCCGTTGCCCATCGCCACGCGGTCGTCATTCACGACGCGCAAGTTCGCAAACCCCATGCGGGCTGGGTTGAAGTAACGTCCAAAACTAAAGTGGTGTTTAGCCTGCAGCCAACCAAAGTCAGCTTTGCCCAACTCATGAAAGCGCTGAATATCAATCATCTCGTTTCTCCTTTAAATGGTTCCGCCTCGCGGACTCCAGATGTTTCTCGTTAACGCCCCATGCGGTAACAAAAGTATACTAAGGCAACCATGAAATCCCGTCAACCCCCCATGAAACTTGCCCCGAACCTGAATTCAGTTAAACTCCCCCCATGAAAAACGCGCCAGCCAGCCTTGCCCCCGTCGCTATTTACGGAATGTCCGCGGACCCCGCCCACAAAGGCCATCTGAAAGTCGCCGAAAGCGTCATGGAAAGCGGCTATTCCCGCGTAGTCCTCATGCTCACGCCACAAAACCCGCTCAAACAATCGGCCCCTACCCCCTTTGTGCACCGTATGGAACTCGCCCGCCGCCTCATCGGCCGCCGCACCTGGCTGGAACTCTCCGACGCCGAAGCCTGGATGCAACTCTACGGGGACGAACTCCGCACCCACACCATGTTCAGCCAGCTCCGCAAAATTTATCCGGACACCCCCTTCACCTTCATCATCGGCTCGGATAACTGGATGCATTTCCACACCTGGGGCCGTTTCCGCGAAATTCTGGACCTCTGCGCCATCTTGGTCATCCCGCGCCCCGGCGGCGGCAATATGGAAGCCGCCCCTGCCGCCGTGGCACTGAAGGCCCTGAAAGACCCCGCCACCAACGGCCCGGTCACCCAAGGCCACTGGCGCGTCCTGCCGGACATGCCCGGCGGTAACGCCTCAGCTAAACAAATCCGCCAGAAAATCGCCGTCGGAGAAGACGTTTCCCGCTGGCTCACCCCCGAACAAATCGCCTACATCCAAGCCCACGACCTCTACACCACCTCCTAATCGCCCCGACCTCCCGCACCGCGTTCCAAAGCCCGAGTCCTCCGCCCACCCCCATCTAACTTCTAACGTCTAACTTATAACCTCTATATTGTATACTATTATATTTTCACAAAATATGCTTGTACACATAAAACCATTCAGCTAATCTCAGAATCAGAGAATAAACCCTCGAACCACCCCTCCCTCTTCCCGCTGCCAACCAAAACCCGGCAGCCGACAACACTTAGGAGAAACAAGGATGAAATACCTCCTCGTCATAATCGACACCACCGAAGGCTTCTGCAAGCCCGGCAACCCGCTCTACGTTGCGGGCGCCGAAAAGGTCGGCCCGGCCATC
>JAIXZU010000096.1 GCA_027489415.1 Alphaproteobacteria bacterium | reverse complement strand
CCTCGAACTCGTTGCGCATTTCGGTCTGGTTGGGCCATGCGCTGACGTTGAAACCGGCGGGGGCGGGCTCGGTGTCCCACATGGCTTCAATGGCGGCCATTTTCATTTGCTGGCTTTCGTTCATGGTGTAGCCGGATTCGTCTCCCAGCACGACCACGCTGAGGGAGCCTGCGAGGCCGAAGGCGGCGGCCACCGCAAAGCTGCGTTGCATGACCGCGACGTGCTTGCGGCGCAGCAGGAAGTAGCTGGCAATGGCGAGCATGAACATGGCGCCGCAAACGTAACCGGCGCTGAGCGTGTGGACGAATTTGGCCTGGGCGACGGGGTTGAAGAAGACGTCCGCGAAGTTGGTCATTTCCATGCGCATGGTGGCGGGGTTGAAGGCGGCGCCCGCGGGGTTTTGCATCCAGCCGTTGGCGATGAGAATCCAGAGCCCGGATATATTCGTGGCGAGGGCGAGGAAGGATGTGACCGCAAGGTGCTGGATGCGCGTCAATTTGTTCCAGCCGAAGAAGAAGAGGCCGATCATCGTGCTTTCTAGGAAGAAGGCCATCATGCCCTCGATGGCGAGGGGGGTGCCGAAGATGTCCCCCACATAGTGGCTATAGTAGGCCCAGTTGGTGCCGAACTGGAACTCCATGGTGATGCCGGTGGCGACGCCCATGGCGAAGTTGATGCCGAAGAGTTTGCCCCAGAACTGGGTGGCTTGTTTCCAGACTTCGTTTTTGGTCATGACGTAGGTGGCTTCGAGAATCACCAACAGCCAGACAAGGCCCAAGGTGAGGGGTACGAACAGGAAGTGATAGAGGGCGGTGAGGCCGAACTGGAGGCGGGAGAGGACGACGGGGTCGAGGTATTCCATGGGGGTTGGCTTTCGTTTTTTTAAGCTATCGCCAGATGCTGCCGGGCTTGGTTTTCGGTTGGGGCGTGGCGTCCGGGTTCAGGAAGTAGGTGGCTGTGCCATCGGTGGAGCCGTCCTTTTTATGGCCGCGCACGACGGCGTACCAGATGACGGTGAGAACCAGAACCTTGACGAGGATTATCAGCACCACCTGCACGCCGAGCGAGAGTTTGCGGGGGGGGTGGTTGCGGATCATCATGGAGGGGAGCATAATCGGTGGTATGAAAATATCCCTTGATAATGGTCAAGTGACCGAGACGGCTGGAGCGAAAAACGAGCGTGCCTTGATGGCGGGTTTGCAAACTTGCAGTATTTTAAGAGATTTGCCGGAGGATATTCTGGCAACGCTTGCAGCGCGCACCCACCAGAAACAGGTGGAAGATGGTGAAGTGCTATGCCACCAGAATGATGTGGCCCACAGCTTATGGCTGGTGATGGACGGCTGGGTGAAGTTGACCCGCGAGACGCTGGACGGTGGGGAAGCGGTGTGGGATGTGCTTGGTGCCGGGCATGTGGTGGGACTGGAGGCGCTGATGGAGCCGCATTGTTACACCACGCAGGCGCGGGCCGTGGGTGAGGTGAGTGTTCTGGTGATTCCCCATAACATATTACGCCAGATGGCCGAGATCCAGCCGAAGCTGATGGTGCGCCTGCTGACTTACACCCTGCGCCAGCAGCAGGAAGAGCGGCTTGAGCTGGAACACCGCACGCAACAGACGGCGCCGCAGCGGATTGGGTGCTTTTTACTGAAGCTGGCGGGAACGCCAAGCAAGGGGGCGGCCCGATTACACCTGCCGTTTGATAAAGGCCTGCTGGCGGCACGGTTGGGCATGCAGCCTGAGACCTTCAGCCGCGCATTGGCGAAGTTGAAACAGGAAACCGACCTGCAGATGGACGGGGTGCAGATGCTTATACCTGATGTGAAGCAATTGGAGGCCTATACGTGTGGTGGTTGCTCGGGAATTTACCCGTGTACCGAGAATTGACATATATCAAGGTGTAGGTTTTTCAGGGGGGTAGGGTGAGGGTATGACCCACCCTGACCTGATTGCCAAATATGGTGGCCCTGTGCCGCGATACACCAGTTACCCGACCGCGCCGCATTTTCATGGCGGGATTGGCCCCAGAACCGTGCGGGACTGGTTGCAGGCCAGCCGTGGTGAGGCCTCCGTTTACATTCATATGGCTTACTGCAAGCAGCTGTGCCTGTATTGCGGTTGCAATATGAAGGTGACTAATAACCTGAACGTGGTGAGCAGCTATGTGGAGGTTCTGATGGCTGAAATGCGCATGGTGGCTGAGCCCCTGCCTGAGCGTTTGGAAGTGAGTACGCTGCACTTGGGAGGGGGGACGCCCAGTTACTGCCCGGTTAGTGACCTTGAGCAGTTGATTGCAGTGATGCGGGATATTTTCATGGTGCGGTATGGCGCGGAAGTCAGTATGGAAATTGACCCGCGACAGTTGGCGGAGGGGATGCCGGAAGCCCTTGGTCAGCTGGGTTTCAACCGCGCGAGCCTTGGGATACAGGACACCAACCCCGAAGTGCAGAAAGCGATTAAACGTGTACAGCCGCAGGAAATGAACCGCCGTGCCGTGCGGTTGCTGCGGGATGCGGGTGTGAGGAATATTAATGTTGACCTGCTTTACGGGTTGCCGCTGCAAACGCCCGAGACCATTCGCCGCACGATTGACGACGTGCTGGAGCTGAAGCCCGATAGGATTGCTTTATTTGGATATGCGCATGTGCCGTGGATGAAGAAACATCAGGTTGTGTTGGAAAATTATGGCATGTTGCCCTGTGCAGCCCAACGCATGGTGATGTTTGACACTGCGGCAGAGGCATTGAAACAGGCTGGTTACCTTGCGGTTGGGCTGGACCATTTCTGTTTGCCCAGTGACCCGATGGGGCAGGCGTTGCAACAGGATGGATTACACCGCAATTTCATGGGCTATACCACGGATGCGGCACCGCTGATGCTGGGGTTCGGGGCCAGTGCGATTAGCCAGTACCGTGATGGGTATGCGCAAAATGTGAGTTCCCCCACTGAATATATGGCGCTGGTGAAGAACCATGAATTGCCGGTGGTGCGGGGTATAAGGATGACGGGGCAGGACCATGCCCGCCGCGCGGTGATTGAACAGCTGCTGTGCAGCCAGAAAGCGACGGCACCAGACCTGACCGACCTGCTGGTGGATAGCGTTAGGTTAAAAGACCTGATTGGTGACGGTTTGGTAAAGTGGCAGGGCGAGAGCTTGTACGTGACTGAAAAGGGCAGGCCGTTTGTGCGTGTGGTGGCCAGTTGCTTTGATGCCTACGTGCAGCCTGAGGGACGTTACAGTAAGGCGATATAAGGCTAGTTTTTGTTATGAAAAGGGGCCCTTACGGGCCCTTTTCTTCACGGCATTAGGGTTAGAAACGGTAGCCTACGCCGACACCTGCTATGACAGGGTTGAGGTTGGCTTTGGCGGTGATAGTGTCGTTGACGCGGACGTCGGTGCTCAGGAACACATGTTTGAGGTCGGCATTCAGGTAGACTTTATCGGTTAGTTTATAGTCCACACCGGCTTGGACGACGGTGCCGAAGGCGTCGTCATATTTGACGGAGGCGAGCCCGGGGTGGTCGGCATCAAAGAAATGCGTGTAGTTGAGACCGGCGCCAACGTAGGGCTTGAATTTACCGAGGCAGGGATTGTTGAAGTGGTATTGGGCGGTGAGGGTGGGGGGCAGGAGTTTGACGGAGCCGAGATCCACATTCGAGCCTTTGTTTGTTTTCATGGCGTGTTCTGTGGTGGCGGCGATGAGCTCAATCCCGATATTCGGTGTGGCGAAATAGGTGACATCCACTTCCGGTACGGTGTCCGTTCCAGCGTAGGGTTTGCCGCCGATGGAGGTTTGGCCACCGTCGTTAGCCGGATTGACGTTGATGATGCGGCCGCGGACGAGCCAGTCCCCCTCCGTGCCGCCTGCGGCAAAGGCGGCCGGTGTGAGGAGAGTGAGGGCGAGGAGGGGGAGGTATTTCATGGTGGGGAGTCCTTTCTTGTGTGAGGACAGCTTGGCATGGGTATGACGGGGTTGCCTTGATGATTATCAAATGGCGGTGAGGAAGAGGTTTGATTGACGAAATGAAAAAAGTATGCAATTTAAGGGTTGAATTTACCTGACCTTTTTTACGGAGGGGCTGATGTCTGATATCGCTGTGACGAATACCCTGTGCCCTGACACTTACGACTTTGAGAAGGGCCTGCTACACGAGATGAAGCCGTTAAGGCTGTATGCCCTTAGGCTTACCAAAATAGCGCATAAAGCCGATGACCTGCTGCAGGAAACGATGATGCGTGCCTTACGGGCGCGTGAGAGTTTTCAAGCAGGAACCAATATGCGGGCCTGGTTGACGACGATTATGAAAAACCAGTTTTTGAGTCAGGTCCGCCGTAAACAGCTGGAATTGGGCGGAGATGAGGCTTTTTGGCTGAAAGTTGAGTTTGAACATACCATACCTGCGGCGATGATACCTGAACGCATCGACATTGAACGTGCCATGGAACGTATGCCGCCTGAGAAGCTTGGGATCATCCTGAAAGCGGATGTTTTCGGGCAGGCCTATGATGACATTGCGGAAGAAAACGGTGTGCCGGTTGGGACGGTTAAGAGCCGTTTGTTCCGGAGCCGTGAGTATATGCGCGAGCTCTTGGGCACGGGGTATATGACTGCGCCGGAGGCTGGTGTTACCCTGCCACCACCGCTGCGGCGTACACCCAAGGTGCTGGGGGCGCCCCGTGTTCCTTTGAATGTTGAGGTTGAACTGTCCGAGATGTGGGAACCCATGACTGAGGCAACACCTGAAACAGATACGGCTGAGAGCAACCTTGATTTCATGCGGCAGATGGTAAGCCGGATGATTGAGAGCCGCATGGTGACAGAAACACCTGAAGGACAGCTGGTTTTGATGAGCCGCTTGATGAAAGTGCTTCTGGCCTGATAACGAGATAAGGCCGCCCCGAGGGGCGGCCTTTTTGCTGGTGCGGAGGTTATTGGGCGGCGCCGGGTTGGGTGGCGTCCTGGAGGTCATCGTTCAGTTTTTCGCCGACTGTGGAATTGCTGGCTTCGTCTGCGGCTTCGCCGATGTTGCCGTTACCGAGTTCGCCGACGGTGTTGTCGATGCGGTCGGACATCGGCATGGGTTGGTTGAGGTAGCTGTAGCCGACATAGGCGGCGATAAGCCCGACGATAATGGCGATGATGAGCATGGGTGTTTTCATGGGTAGTGTCCTTCCTTGAGCTAATTGCTATGAGCGTAACGGGGCGGACTCTAAAAGGTTCCCGCAGTGTATGTTACGGGTTGCAGTACAGGCTGTGACAGCTTACTTTTAACAGAATGAAAGCCTTGCGATGACAACTGTTGTTTACCCCGGTAGTTTTGACCCGATTACGCACGGCCATGTGGCGGTGATACGCGCGGCAGCAGAGGCCTTTGGTGAGGTAGTTGTGGCGGTGGGAGTGAACCCGCATAAAGCGTTTTTGTTCACCATTGAGGAGCGTGAGCGGCTAGTGAAGATGGCGACTGCAGGCGTTAAGGGAGTGCGCGTAGGCCGGTTTGAGGGCTTGCTAGTGGATTACATGGTGCGCAGCGGCTTTAAGGATGTGGTGCGCGGTGTGCGGAATAGTAGGGATTTTGAGGAGTCCCTTTCGCAGGACACTTATGGCTGGCAGCAGGCTTTGGCCGCGGATATTCGTGTGTTTTACGTGCCAGCAAAGAGTGAACACCAGATGACGAGTTCTACTGGACTGAAAGTGGTGGTGAAACAGCAGGGTGATGCGGCGGTGCTGGCGCCATTTTCGAGTATTCAGGCGGTGCAGGGGCGTTTGCTGAAGCAGTACGTGTATGGAGTGACCGGACCGAGCGGGGCGGGAAAAAGTTACGTGTGCAGGCGTTTTGCTGAGTTGGCTGCCGCGCGTGGTTTGGAGTTGGTGCATGTTGACCTTGACCGCCTTGGGCATGAGATTTTACAGGATGCGGCCGAGCCGGTTTATGCGGCTGCCCGTCAGAGGATTCTGGATAAATTTGGCGCGGAGGTGGGGCTGGAGACGGGCGCGATTTGTCGCAAAACGCTGGGAGACAAGGTATTTGGCGATGCGGAGGCCATGGCGCGGCTGAATGAGATATTGCATGGGCCGATTTATTTCCGGCTGCGTGAAAGGATGCGCGGGAAAGCGGGGATTTTTGTGATTGAGGCGGCTTTACTGGCGGAAAGCGGGCGGTGTGACGTGGTGAATAACAACGTGCTGGTGGTGGATGCTGGGGAAGATGTCAGGGCCAAGCGGATTGCGCAGCGGGGTGGTTTAACGCCTGAACAGGTGCGGTTGCGGATGGGCGCGCAGGTGGGTGCTGAGGGCAAGGTGGAGATGGTTGAAAGAGTGGTTGAGGCCAGTGGGTATGGGGCGGTGGACCGCTTGATGAATGAGGGGCAGGGGGTTGAGGCTGCGATTGAGGCGGCTTTTGAGCGGATGGTGGAGCGGGGGGATGTGCTGGGGGATTTGGGGATGAGGACTTTATAGTTATTTTTTCGGATTCTTCTTACATTTCTCCGAGCAGTATTTGAGCTGTTCCCAGACTTTTTCCCACTTTTTGCGCCAGCTAAAAGGCTTGCCGCAACGGAGACAGGTTTTTTGAGGCAGATTTGCTTTTTTCACTCCGTTGGGCATCTTTTACTCTCCTTATTCTGGTGCGGAATCTCTGTTGTTCAGTGCCATTTGACAGTGTGAAAGCCGCTTGAAACGCCATGCCGCGAAGGCTTTGTAAGCTATTTCTGCGGCAGGCCGTATAACTGGGAATGAGACGATGGTTGCGAGTATTTTCCAGCGGGGGAGGTGCTGCCAGATTAAGATAAAGGCATCCACGCCCACATGCAATTTACCTGAGGCATCCTGAGCGTGGAGGAGCCTTAAACTATCGGCATAGGTTATTCCGAGCTTTTGCAAGGTGGAGGAATCCACAGTAACATCCTGCCATTGGAAGACGCCTTTGGGTGCGATGCGTTTGTAATATTCAATTTCCCGCCGGCAGAGGCCGCATTTACCATCATAGAAGACTGAAATCATGTCGTTTTCATTGTCCTGATTATCTTGTTTTAATGCGGGGGTGACGCCCATGTTTTCTTACACTTTTAACTTGGGGCGTACACTCGATAATCCGCCGTCCACGGGTAGGACTTGTCCGGTTATCCAGCTGTTTTGGGGATCCAGCAAAAAGACTATCGCGCGTGCGACATCCTCGGGTTTGCCGAGTCTTCCCAGTGCGTGCATCGCTTCGGAAAATTTGCGTGACATTTCATTGCCTGTGAGGTCAGCTGTTAGAGGTGTTTCGGTAAGACCGGGGGCTACTGCATTAACACGCAGGTTGATGGGGGCGTAAGTTGCTGCGGCTGAGAGGGTTAGACCCAAAATGCCAGATTTTGCCGCCGCGATAGCCTCGTGATTGCTAAACCCTGCCATAGCGGCGGCTGACGATATGAGCACCACGGAACCGCCCTGATTCATGTGCTTGCCTGCGCTACGCACGGTGGCAAAAGATGTTGTGAGTGAGGCGTTCACCACACTTTGATACTGCTCCTGAGTCGTTGAATGGGCGGGTTTGAGGAACAGTGACCCGCTGCAGTTCACGACGCCATCCAGTTGACCGGCCTGTTGAAAGACACGGTCAACGGCATCGAAGTCCGTGGCATCTAATAGAGCATCCGGTGTGATCTTTTGAGTGTCCCGTGCCGTGGTAAATACTGTGTGCCCAGCTTGTTTCAGCAGTGTGACCGTGGCCTGACCAATACCGCTACTTGCTGCAATTACTAAAAAATGTGCCATGAGTTTTGCCTTTCATGGTTTTTATATCTCAAATCTTCAGGGCTGTATTATTTTTTGCGCTTTTGTTTGTGGGTTGGGGGGCAATGCCGGTGGCGGGTGAGGAAGTAGGATTGGCTTCGCTGCGCTCGCCGGTCATATCTAACTAACAGATGATGAAATACGAATGGTCGGGGAGATAGGATTGACTGCGCTGTGCTTGTCGTTCCTATCAATATACTTTGTGAGAGATACAATGGTCGGGGAGATAGGATTCGAACCTACGACCCTCTGGTCCCAAACCAGATGCGCTACCAGGCTGCGCTACTCCCCGAACTGGTAAGAAAATGGTGGTCAGGGTCAGAATCGAACTGACGACACAAGGATTTTCAGTCCTTTGCTCTACCAACTGAGCTACCTAACCACTTGCGCTAGACGCTGCCGCGCTTGGTTGCTACGGCGGCGGCACCATAGCAAAGACTGGGATTTTGGCAACCCACTTTGTAGGTTTTGAAGGTAAAATTATCATAACCCCCTGTTTTTCAGGCTTGAGAGGAGGGGGCGATAAGCATTTTATGCCGGAAATGTTGGGGTATAGGTGGATTCGTGTTATACGGATTTGTCGAAATAAAAAAGGATTACGCCATGACTTTCCCCGCTAAAGGATTTGCCGCACTGAACGCCACCAGCCCGCTGGTTCCGTTTGAGTTTGAACGCCGCGCGTTGGAGCCCACCGATGTGAAGATTGAGATTCTGTACAGCGGGATTTGCCATAGTGACATCCACCAAGCCCGCAGCGAGTGGGGGCCCGCCCTTTACCCGATGGTGCCGGGGCATGAGATTATCGGCCGTGTGAGTGCGGTGGGTACTAATGTGACCAAGTTCAAGATTGGTGACATTGCCGGAGTTGGCTGCCTTGTGGACAGCTGCCGGAGCTGCGCCAGCTGCGGTGAGGGCCTTGAGAACTACTGCGAAAAAGGCATGATTGGCACTTATAACTGTGCTGACCCGAAGCGGGGCGGGCTGAACCAAGGCGGGTACTCCGATATTATCGTTGTTGAAGAGCGGTTTGTGGTGAAAGTGCCGGAAAACCTCGATATCAAGGGCGCTGCGCCGCTGTTGTGTGCCGGGATTACGATGTTTTCCCCCCTGCGGCACTGGAAAGCAGCGCCGGGCATGACTGTAGGGATTGTGGGCCTTGGCGGCCTTGGCCACATGGGCGTGAAGCTGGCGCATGCGATGGGTTGTAAAGTGGTGATGGTGACGACATCCCCCGAAAAAGGTGCTGATGCTGTGAAGCTGGGCGCTGATGCGGTGGTGGTGAGCAAAGACCAGAGCGCCATGGCGGCGGCTGCCGGGACGATGGACTTGATTATCAATACCATTCCCGTAACCCATGACGTGAACCCTTACATCAACCTACTGAAGCGCGACGCGACGATGGTGGTTGTGGGGGCGATTAACCCTGTGGAAGCTGTGAATACGGGGGCGATGATCATGGGACGCAAGCGGATTGCGGGTTCGGTGATTGGGGGATTGCCAGAAACGCAGGAGATGCTCGATTTTTGTGGGCAGCATGGCATTGTGAGCGAAGTTGAGGTGATTGGCGTTAACCAGATTAATGAGGCGTATGAGCGGACGATTAAAAGTGATGTGCGGTATCGCTTTGTTATTGATATGTCTACTTTGTAGGGCCTGTGGCACGGGCTCAAACGGCCCCCAGTCGGGTTTTAAAGAAGCTTATGTACGCTCGTACACTGCGCTTCTTCAAAACACCAACTGGATGACCGTTTGAGCCTCGCGCCCGCGGAGGGGAGAGAGACGTCGCTTCGCGCCGGAACTTCTTTGATGCCTTTCATAAAGCCTGCCGGTGTGGCGGGCTTTTTGATTTGGTGTATGGTGGGGACATGAAGCTGTTACGGAACGGGGTTTTGGGGAAGTTTGTCGGGGACTCCGCGATGCTGTGGGGTGCGCAGATGGCGGGTGTGCTGCTGAGCGTGATTGCGAGCATTTTTGTGACCCGCGCGCTGGGGCCGGAAGGGCGCGGGGTTTATACGTGGTTGCTGACTCTGGCGGGGATTGGCAGCCATGTGGCGCTGTTTGGACTGGACACGGCTAACAGGCGGCTGGCCGCGAGTGAGCCGGAGAAGATTCCCGCCCTGCTACGGATGAATTTGGGGCTGATTTTCGGGGCCGGGAGCCTGGTGAGTGCTGCCTTGGCGGTGATTGCGCTGGGGAACGATATGGTAAAGGATAGCCCGCTGCTGGTGGCGTTGGCGGTGGTGACGGTGCCGCTGAATGCGATGATGATGGCGGTGAGTTCGGTGCTGATGGCGGAGCAGAAAATTGGGCAGGCGGCGCTGAGCAGCTTTTTGCCGAAGGCTCTGCTTGGTGTTGCGTTTGGGGGGATTGTGATTGCTGGCGTGGTGAGTGTGGGGGGCGCGTTGGGGGTTAACCTGCTGGTGACCGTAGTTGGTACGGCCCTGCCGCTATGGTGGCTGCGGGGGCACTTGCTGGACGGGCGTGGCGGTCTTGAATTCCGGCCTTATGTGCAGACCGTATGGCGGACGTGTTCCGCCGCTTATATTGCGGGCCTTGCCTATTACATGATGCAGAAGGTTGATGTGCTGATGATTGGCTACTACATGGGCGAGGCGCCGACAGGGTATTACGGCGTGGCTTCCAATATGGCGGATTTAATGATTATGCCGATTTCGATTATTGCGGCGATGCTTTCCACCCGCATGGCGGCGGGCCACAAGGCGGGTGTGGTGACGGGGCTGGCGCGGCATGTGGTGGCACTGACCATGGGCCTTGCTGTGGTGGGGTGTGCGTTTACGTGGGTGATTGCGCCGTGGATTATTGAGCTGTTGTTCGGGCCTGCGTTTGCGCCTGCGGCCGAGGTGCTGAGGTTGCTGTGTGTAGCGGTGGTGGGCTTGAGCTTCTTCATGCTGATGCACAACATTTTGATTGCCACGGGGCGGGCGCGTTACCTGGCATTGCCCGCCCTTGTGGGGTGTGGTGCCAATGTGGGGCTGAATATGATGCTGATACCGGCGTATGGGCTTATCGGGGCGTGTGTGGCGAGCATTATTGCTTACCCCTTAGCGGGGTTGGTGGGGCTTGGGATTTTGATGTGGGGACGACGTGACGCGCAAAAAACCGCCGCCCGGTGAGGCGGCGGTTTTTTCATGGATTAACGAGGGCAGCGCTGGACGAGGTTGACGCAGCTGTCTGCGCCATCGCAGAAATTGTAGGCGTTGCGGCGGCTTGACGTGACGATGACTTCGTAGCGCGTGTACGCGATGAAGCGGCACTGACGCGACCAGCTGTCTTCGATGTAGCAGTCGTAGGCGAAGTTGCTGCAACGCTGCAGGGCGTTGTCTTCGGCCTGGATGCGGCTGCGGCCCCAATCCGTGTACGGCTGGACGGCGCCGTTGCTGTTGGTGCCGACAGCAACGGCGACAGAGTTGCCATAGTTGGTGGATGCGGCCTGCACAGGCAGGGCCATGGCAGAGAGAGTGAGCAGGCTGCACAGGCTAGAAATGACGAGTTTACGCATGGTGTTCTCCGCAAGGGGCTCCCGTCACGCACGGGAGCGATGACGGGCTTAAATGGGCTGCGTGATGGCGCTTTCTAGGCTGAAATTATTTAGATTTCAAGCGCTATTTTACGTGTTTGGCGGCTTCCGCATTCAGGAGGACGTAGTCCGTCTTGCCGGTGGCGAGGGTGGGGATTTTGTCCAGATGGATGATGGTGCGGGGGAGGGCGAGGTCTGAGCCGCCGCGGGTGCGGGAGAAGGCGCGGAGGTCCTCCAGCTTGGCTTTAGGCTCGGTGGTGAAGAGGGCGAGTTGTTCTCCCTTGCGAGCGTCCGGCTGCGCAACCACGGCGTGCTGCGAGGCGGGCCAGCAGGCGCTGGCGAGGGCTTCTGCGGCACCGAGGGAGACCATTTCCCCGCCGATTTTAGCAAAGCGTTTGAGGCGGCCCTGAATGGTGATGAAGCGGTTGTCGTCGACCGTGACGACGTCCCCTGTGTCGTGCCAGCCGTCTTTTGGGGGCTGGAGTTTGCCCGGAGCGTCCGCCTTGTAATAGCCCATCATGACATTGGGGCCCTTGACCATGAGGTTGCCGCCTTCGACGCCGTCAACGTCCCCCAGTTTCCATTCCATGCCGGGGACGAGCTTGCCCACTGCGCCGGGTTTGTAGGCCATGGGTGTGTTGAGCGACAGGACGGGGGCGGTTTCGGTGGCGCCGTAGCCTTCCAAGATGCGGATGCCGAATTTCTCCATCCAGGTTTCGCGGGTTTCCTTGCGGACTTTTTCGGCGCCGGCGAAGACGTAACGCATGCGGTAGAAGTCGTACGGGTTCGCATAACGTGCGTAGCCGGTGAGGAAGGTGTCCGTGCCGAACATGATGGTGGCATTGAAGTTATAGGCGAATTCCGGGACTATCCGGTAGTGCAGTGGTGAGGGGTAAAGCACAGTTGGGACGCCGTAAAGCACGGGTAGCAACGTGCCGCCGGTGAGGCCGAAGGAGTGGAACATGGGCAGGGCGTTGATGAGGGTGTCCTGTGGGGTGAAGTCCACCACAGCATGCGCTTGGGCGGTGTTGGCGATGAAGTTGCGGTGGCTGAGGACAACGCCTTTGGGTGTGCCTTCCGAGCCGGACGTGAAGAGAATCGCGGCGGGGGTGAGAGGCTCGTTGGGGGTTTCCTTATAGAAACAGCGCGGCCAGCGGGTGGCAGCGAGGACGGTGAGTTTGTCCTTTAGCGTGAGTTTGGCGCGGATGTCCTCCAGGTAGGTGATGTGCAGGCCTGCGGCTTCCATGCGCTTAATGAGGTCTGTTAGCTTGCCTTTTTCGATGAAGGTGCGGGACGAGATAACCTTGGTGACAAGGGCGGTTTTGCAGGCGCTGATGACGCTTTCCGGCCCCGCCGAGAAGTTGAGCATGGCGGGGGTGACGTGAACGGCCTGCAGGGCGAAGAACGTGGCTGCAGCGGCGTTGGCGTTGGGCAGCAGCACGCCGACAGTGCCGGTTGCAACGCCCGTGCGCTGAAGGTAGCGGCCGAGCATGATGCCACGGCCGATGAGGGCTTTGTAGGTGAGCGGGATTTGGTTGATGTCGTTCAGGATTTTGGTGTTTTTGCCGTAGGTGGCGGCGGCGTCCAGCAGGGCTGTAAACAGGGTTTTGTTAAGCGGCTGGCTGGCAAACATGGTTTCTGTCATGACGTTTTGCAGCTTCTGGCCGCCAATGACGCGGCGCTGGCGGCCGCGGAGAGTGTCAGGGACATCCAGAGACTGAAGTGGATGGATGGTGAGGGTGACCTTGGGGAACCAGCGTTGAGGGAGGCGGCCGCCGTGGGTGTTGTATTTGGAGAATTGGAGACCGTCGAGGTACACGGGCAGGAGTTGGGCGTCCGCGTTCAGGGCGACCATGGCGGCGCCGTCGTAGACCTTCATGAGCGAGCCGGTTTGCGATAGGCGCCCTTCGGGGAAGATCATGCACGGTTCATTCGTCTTCATGAGATTAATGAGGTTACGAATGGCGTAAGGGTTGGTGGGGCTGAGGGGGAAGGCTTTGACGATGAAGAGGAATGGGCGGATCCACCATTGTTTGGCGCGGCCTTCGTCTATCGCGAAGGTGAGCTTGACGGGGAGGTAGATGGCCAGGATGGCGGCGTCCAGGAATGAGGTGTGGTTGCAGATAACGAGGAGGCGTTTGGGGAGTTTGCGGGCGTTTTCCATGCCGATGACTTCGACACGGAAGAGGACGTTGAAGATGGTTTGGAGGATTTTTTGCTGGTTGCTGTGGGAGAGGAATTTACAGCTAAACAGCGCGAAGACGACGTTGACGGCCATGAGGATGCCGAGGACGCCGAGAATAGTGACGCCTTGCGAGAGCAGAATGCTGCTGACGATGGCGCCGAAGACCATGAAGACGGCGTTGAGCACGTTGTTGGCAGCGATGATGCGGGATTTAATGGTGGGGTTACCGGTGGCTTGAACATAAGCATAAAGGGGCACAGTGAACACCCCGCCGGCCATGGCGAGCAGTACGAATGCCGCGGCGATGGGCCAGAAGATGGGGATGGTGAAGAGGTGCGTTACCGTGTGGAGGGGGCCGGTGGCGGCGGGCAAATAGTGGCTGCAGAAGACCATGATAGCGCCGGATATGCTGATGAGCAGGCCCGCGAGAGGGACATAGGCGAGGCTGACCGTGTTGGAGCCGCCGACGAGTTTCTGGCACATGATGGAGCCGATGGCGATGCCGACTGAGAAGAGGGAGAGGAGGAAGGTTGTCGTGAATTCGTCTCCGTGCAGGATTTGGGCGCCGTAGACAGGGATGAGGCTGAGGATGACCGCGCCGAGAAGCCAGAACCACGAGATGCAGATAAGGGCTGAGAAGACGCCTTCCCCGCTGCTTTTGGCTTGGCGGATAATGCGCAGGCTTTCGGCGAGGATGTTTTTGGTGAGGGTGAGCTTGGGGTCTACTCCCGGGGCGGTGGGGATGAAGTAGCTGGCGACAAGCCCGACT
>JAIXZU010000020.1 GCA_027489415.1 Alphaproteobacteria bacterium | reverse complement strand
CCGTTTCGCTACCTTTCACGCAGCCTACAACGTGCCAGAAAACTGTTCACAAATCACACGCCCATCCCCCCTCCCCCACCACAACCCCGCGCCACCAAAATAGGCACCCCAACCCCGTTCCACGCTTTCACAGCCAATTCATTTTGCAGCGCACAAAACACAAATGCCACCCTTGAAATCACCCCCCAACCACCCCATATAACCCCCATATTCTTGCCCTCTTTCCATGGAGACCACCCATGACTACGAACACCCCCGAAAAGGACCTCGACATCGACCTCACCAAGGTCGAAAACATCCTGCTGAAAACCACCAAAATCGTCAGCGGTATCATGACGATATCCACAATCGCCAGCTACTATTTCTTCGGCAGCTACGGCCTCGTAACTGGCATCGCCGTGTACGCCATCCTCCTCTTCATCATCATGAGCATCTGGGCCGGAGCCCTGATGAAGAAAATCGACACCTTCAACAAGATCGACCGCACCCGCTACGATCAACTGGACACCGTCACCCGCATCCTCTTCAAGGTCGAAGAGATGATCGCCGAAGACCGCGCCTACCTCACCCGTGCGGACTATCAATCGCTCCTGAAACTGCGCAGCGACATGATGGTCTACATCACCATCTTCGGGCGCGGGAAGGAATACTGCGTCAAAGCGGCAGTGCTGGCAGAACGGGTCACAATCTTCGAGAATCTCGAAGAAGCCGTCGCCGCCCGCAAACCAGCGCCGGAGGACGACACCCAGCGCACCAAAAAACAGGTCGAAAAGCTGTTGGAAAACGTCCAGCGCGCGGTTCCGGACTTTCTCACCCGCCCCGAACCCGTTCAACGCCGCCTGTTGAAACCCTACGCCGAGGAACTCCTCGAGGATAAAACCTCGAAGGAGGAACTCGCAAACCTCATCGAAGCCGCCCTCGGCCAGATGAAATCCAAAACCGCCGCCTAAAACCGGCCCTACGAAACCAAAAAGCCCCGCAGCAATCCGGGGCTTTTCATTCTTGGCTACCCGACTACCCAGCTACCCAACCCCCGGCTACCTAGCTACCCAGCTACCTAACCACCCGACTACCCAGCTACCTAACCCCCGGCTACCCGGCTACCTGGCTACCCGGCTACCTAACCACCCGGCTACCCGGCTACCCGACTACCCAGCTACCTAACCCCCGGCTACCCGGCTACCCGGCTACCTGGCTACCCGGCTACCTGGCTACCTGCGAAGCAAACAGCTCCCGCACCGCCGCCTGCATCACCCCCGCCTCGGTCATCTCGTTCAGTTTCATGCGCAGCTCACGCCCACCCACCAAACCTTTGGTGTAACCCGCCACGTGCTTGCGCATGTGGTGAATACCAGAGAACTCGCCATACAGCTCCACCGCCAGCGCAATGTGCTCGCACACAACGTCGCATTGTTCCTCAAGGCTCGGGTCGGGCAACCGCTCACCGGTCTTCAGGTAGTGCGCCACTTGGCCAAGTAACCAAGGTTTGCCTTGGGTCGCGCGGCCAATCATCACGCCGTCGCAGCCGCTCTGGCGCAGCGCTTCAATCGCATCGTCAATGGAATGGATATCCCCATTCACCAGCACCGGTATCCCCACCGCATCCTTAATCTTCCGTATCGCCGCCCAGTCGGCACTGCCGGTGTACATCTGCGCGCGCGTGCGGCCATGAATCGCCAACATCTGCACACCGCACTTCTCGGCAATCTGTGCAATCTGCACGCCGTTTTTCATCTCTTCGTTCCAGCCAAGGCGGGTTTTTAATGTTACGGGAATCTTCACCGCATCCACCACCTGCGTCACAATCTGTTCCACCAGCTCGGGCTCGCGCATCAGGGCGCTGCCCGCCATGCAGTTCACCACTTTCTTCACGGGGCAACCCATATTGATGTCAATCACATCAGCCCCGGCCTTCTCATTCACCTGTGCCGCCACCGCCATGTTCTTCGGGTCACCGCCCACAATCTGTACGCTATGAACACCCTGCCGCACGTCAAACGTCGCCTTCTGTGCCGCCACCGCCGCCTGCCGCACCACACCTTCAGCGGCCACCATCTCGCTCACTACCAGCCCAGCCCCGTAAAGCTTGTTCAAAAGCCGCGTCGGGCGGTCGGTAATCTCGGTCATGGGCGCCAGCACCGTGTTGTTCTCCAACTTGTGGCTGCCAATCTTAATCTCCGGCAACGGCACAAAGTCTCCTTGCGGGGTTGGGCTGGCGGGCGCGGGCGTGTGCACTGTAATCATGCCCCCACCCATGCCTAAAAATGCAGCATCCGTCAACCAAATCTGCCACTTCGGCCCCACTCCAGCCTTACCAGCCGCGCTATAGTAGGGGCATGAAAAAGAACATAACCGCCCGCCTCCTCCCCCTTCTCGTTCCGGCCCTGCTGGCCGCCTGTTCTTACAGCCCGCCGCCCTCTGGCAGCACCCGCGCGGGCAAACCACCCAAATACACACCGCCCATGGTCTCTGAATACGGCGAATGGTTCATCGAGCCCCGCACCTGCACCATCCGCGCCCGCGCTGCGGAATTCTCCCTGCAGACGGACGGCCGCCCCTATAAAAACACCATCACCCTCAAATCCCTCTTCATCGCCCCCCTCGCCGCCCCTCCAGTGGCGGAGGTCTCCGAAATCCTCGCCCCCATCCCCGTCGAAGGCGCCAACCGCGGCTATAATCTGGTACTGGCGTACGACTCCCTCAACGCAGCCCACATGCTGAAGCCGGACACCTACTTAATGGTCCGCTACCAACCCCTCACCAGCGCCGTCGTGCTGGAAAGCAGCTTCAGCACGCGCGGCCTCATGCTCGCCCTCGCGGACCTCGCCAAACACTGCGACTAACCCCAAAAAGGCACAACTTTCCCGGGCTGCTGCACTCTCCAGAACGCCTGTTTCCTAAGCTGCGGCACTCTCCAAAACGCCTGCTTCCCGGGCTGCGGCGAACTCCAAACTGGAACAGTTTGGTAAGTTCGCCCAGACCCGGGATCCCCCGCGTCAAGCCTTCCCAACCAACCACAGCAAAACCCTCTCTTAGCACCCCCACACTCCCCCCGCCTCCATGCCGGCGAAGGCCGGCATCCACGAACGGCGAAAAAATGAAACTGCCACCGCCCCAACTTACCCACTCACTCAATCACCCAATAACTCAGTCACTCAGTCACTTTCCATCCCCTACCCCGCCACCTTCCTTACATTCACCATCCACGGTAACCAAAAATCCGCCCCCACAGCCAATTTCTCAAACTAATGCCCACGCACTTTCCCTCCATTTACCACCCCCAAAAACCCAACAAACCAAACAATATCAATATCTTAAATGAAACACAAAACTTGACAAATGCCCCCAATTCTGCTATAATAACCCCACTCAAAATGAAAAAAGGCCGGAAATCCGGCCAAAATCACACTAAAATTTAGCTGCTTTGCAAACCGTTCAGCACACTGGCGAATCGGTTCATCAAACCATCAACCGTCCCAGCAACAACTAAGCCACTGAAACCGACAAGGTGCTCAACCCCCATAAACCCAGGCTGGGCGCCAAGTAGCACCGGTTTCTGGGCCCCTAACATATAGCCAATTTCCACACGCGCCGCTTGGTTGCTCAAACCTTCACCCAGCCAGAAAACGCCCACATCGGCCAAATCCAAGGCTTTACGCTCCCAAGCCACTTGCTTGGCATGGGCGGCGGGCTCCAGTTCGGGGTCAATAAACGGCTCACGGCGCGGGTTGATAAACGTCACATCCATGCGCGCAAACCGCTGGAAGAAATCCAGCCGCCAGTCACGCCCGCGGCTCTGGCCACCCATGTAAACGCGCGGCCCCGGCATTTTGCCGGTCAGCGGGTCATCTGCTTTAATAAGGGTGTACATCAGCAACCGGAAATCTCTCTTTTACGCAGCATGTTCAAGTTCGAAATAATCAAAAACCTCGCGGGGAAGCTGCCAGTCCTCGGCCCACTGTAAATCAGCGGCCTGCACGGCGGGGCGGCTTGGCTCAAGGTTGCGGCTACGCTCATCGGCCCGTTTCAGGCGCATCACCATGGCGGCAATTTCATCGCGTTCCGTGCCCACCAGCGGCTGGGGCGCCATCACCACTTTTCCACCAAGGCTGCTGTTGCGGTTGGTCATGGTCTTAGGCCGCCAGTTCTGCTTCGGTCACTTCAAAGTAATCGAAAAACGCCGCAGGCAGCGCTTTCAGGTCAACTCTGTCCTGCTGGTTTTCAAGCATTTCAGTCAAGGCTTGTTCAATCACGTCAACCATGTCGTCACCTGTTCCTGTTGGAGTGGTTTGTGTAAGGCTCATACCTAACGCTACGCAACAAGCACGCACACCTCAAGCAGCGCTGCCTCTTTCGCTCCCACCCCTGTCACTAACAAGTCGCATCAATGCCCAACGCAGCGGCAAGTCCGCAAAAAGCGCTACTCAAACGACTAAACGGCGTCTTTCAAAGCCTGCACACGGCCGTAGGCTTCTTTCTTGCTCACACCGGCCATCTCTGCCAGCCATGCCGCAACGTCTTTCACACCTTCACCCGCTGCCAGCCGTGCCAGCAATTCACCATCACTTATCTCAATAGAATCAACAATTTCACCAGCACCATGCACCACTAATACACACTCACCACGCACCTCACCGCGCGCCTGCAATTGGTTCAAAATGCTCTGTAAATCAGGCCCGATCCACTCTTCATGCATCTTGGTAAGCTCACGCGCCAGCCATGCCTGCCGGTTGCCAAGTCCCGCCAGAAGCGCTTCCACAGTCGCTTCCACACGGTTGGGGCTTTCATAAAAAGCTAAATGCCTCACCTCGCGCCGCAGGCTTTCCACCTGTTTGGCCAGCGCCACCGCCTTGCGTTCTGGGCACCCCACAAACACGAATCCGCCCTCAAATCCCGTGCCAGCAACCGCCGTCGCCACCGCACTCGGCCCGGGAATCACCTCCACGCGTACCAGTGCCCGCCTTACCGCCGCCACCAGCTTGGCCCCCGGGTCACTAATCCCCGGCATACCGCCGTCACTCACCAAAACCACGGTTTTTCCCTGCCGGAGCTCCGCCACAATCTGCTCGCAGCGCGCCAGCTCATTTTCCTTGTAGCAACTCACCATTTTAGGCGCAGCCAGCCCCAGCAAACGGTAAAGCTGCCCACAGCGGCGCGTATCTTCACAGGCCACAAGGTCAGCTCCCGCCAGCGCCAGTTTGGCCCGCTCACTTATGTCCGCAAGGTTGCCAATCGGCGTCCCCACAACTTGCAATAAACCTTGATCTTTCATGGCCCGCACCTTAAACCGTATTCATCTCTCATGCCAGAAGGAACACCGCCATGAGCCCTCCTTATTCGTTTGAAGACCTTCTAACCGCCCTCAAAAGCCATAAATCGCAAGTGGACTCCCACAACTACGTCATGCACAACCAGAAAATCGTCCCGGTTCTGCTGGACAATCTCCTTCCCCCCTCGCCCAATCGTATGAACGTGCAAGCCCTCTTCAACCGCCATAATTTCACGATAGACACGCGCCTCGCCGAAACCCTCGCCACCATGGTGAACAACCTCCGCAAACAGCGCACCAAGAACATCCGCGCTCACTAAAAAAGCCCGCCGAAAGGCGGGCTTTTAAACATCTGTTATCTAGGAATGAATCGCCCGCCCATGCACCGCAAGCCCGGCTTCCTTAAACGCCTCGCTCATCGTCGGGTGGGCATGCACGCAACGCGCAAGGTCTTCAGCACTGGCCTTGAATTCCAGCAAAACAGCCGCCTCCGCAATCATTTCACTCACGTTGTGGCCAATCATATGCACACCCAGCAATTCGTCAGTGTCCTTGTGGGCAATCACTTTCACAAACCCTTGCCCTTCATCCACGGCTAAAGCACGGCCATTGGCTACAAACTTGAACTTCCCGACCTTCACCTCACCAAACTTCGCCACCGCCTCAGCTTCGGTCATACCAGCACCAGCAATTTCAGGGTGGGTGTAAACAACCCACGGTATCGCATCATAGTTCACATGCCCCTTCTGCCCTGCCAGGTACTCCGCCACAGCCACGCCTTCCTCTTCGCCCTTGTGCGCCAGCATAGGCCCGGGCACGCAGTCACCAATCGCATAAATGCCAGGGATATTCGTCTGATAATGCGCATCAATCTCAATCACACCGCGCTCGGTCAACTTAATCCCAGCTTCAGCAAGGCCCATGCCCTGCGTCGCCGCACGGCGGCCAACCGCCACCAAAACCTTGTCACCCTTCAACTCAAGCTTTTTGCCATCAGCCGTTTCAATGCTCACATCCCCCGTCGCGGAAATCGCCTGAACCTTAGCCCCCAGCACAAATTCCAGCCCCTGTTTTTCAAACAGCTTCTTGGCTTCAATTCCAAGGTCAGCGTCCATTATGGCTACCGGACGGTCCGCAATATCCACAACCGTCACCTTGGCTCCAAGCCGCTGCCACACACTTCCCATTTCCAGCCCGATAACCCCCGCCCCAATCACCACAAGGTGCTGCGGCACTTTATCAAACGCCAGCGCATCAGTGCTATCTACCACAACCTTGTGGTCAAACTTCGCAAACGGCAATTCAACGGGAACACTCCCCGCAGCAATCACAATATTTTTGGCTTGCAGCTCCTCGCCATTATCCAGCGCCACAACGCCAGCACTCTTCACGCTGCCCCACGCGTTTTTAACTGTCACCTTGTTCTTCTTCATCAACATACCAATACCGCCGGTCAGCTGCTTAACCACACTGTCCTTGCGCCCCAGCATGGTCGGCAAATCAAGTTCAACGCCTTTCACCTTCACCCCATGGGCACCCAAACCATGGGCCGCACGGTGGTAATGGTGGCTGCTCTCCAGCATGGCCTTGCTGGGGATGCACCCCACATTCAAGCAAGTCCCGCCAAGCGTCTCGCGCTTCTCCACCAACGCCACATTCATCCCCAACTGTGCCGCCCGAATCGCACACACATAGCCCGCGGGCCCGCTTCCAATCACAACAACATCAAAATGTTCCGCCATCACACACCGCCTTTTTAACTAAACGTATACTTATATTGACTTTTCAAATGCCAGCGCACTATAAACCTCATCCGCCTCATCCTCAACCATTCCTCTTACCTTTCTAGGGAGAAAATCATGGCAAATATCGCCGTCTACTGCGGGGCATCTCCGCCCAAATCCGAAGCTCTCCAATACTTCGCGAATGATGTAGGAGCAGAACTCGCCCGCCTCGGCCACACCGTCATCTACGGTGGCAGCGGCAAAGGCCTCATGGGCCTTGTCGCCAACGGCGCCCTCAGCATGGGTGGCACTGTCATCGGCCTCATCGTTCCAGCCCTGACCGGTAAAGAACCTCCCATCAAAGGCGTAGCAAATTACAACTGCGAGACTCTCCCGAACCGTCTCAAGCATTTCCGCGAATTAGCGAACGCCCACCTCATCCTTCCCGGCGGCACCGGCACACTGGAAGAACTCTCCAGCGCCTTCACTGCCATCTGTCACCATCACAATGGGGTGGATGTCCCGGAGAGTATGCCCCCCTGCCCCATCTACCTGCTGGACGATCCGGAAGGCCTGAACAGCCAGCTCTACGCCTTTCTGAAACGCTCCATGGAATGTGGTTTCATCAACGAAACCCTCTTCCCACACATCCAGCTCAAAAGCATGGCAGCCGTCATGGCCGCCTTGCCAAAAGCCAATGTGCGTCAAATCGCCTGAACAAAAAGCCCGCCGGAAGGCGGGCTTTTTTAACGTTTACAATCGCCCCCAAATGTCTCCAATCACGTCCTCCACATCCAACCCGTCACACTCCACTGTCAGGTCTGCCGCAGCCTCATAAAGCCCGGCCCGCGCCATTAATTCGCCCTCAAGCGTATCAGCACTCACCATCGCAATACCCCTCGGCTCGCGCTCAACACGTGCCAGAATCTCGGGAATCGCCACTTTCAGGTAAACAATACTCCCCTGCTGTCGCAGGTTCTCCATCGCAGCGTGGCCATAAACCACACTCCCACCAGTCGCCACAACCTGTCCATCAAGCTCTAAGCGGGCCAACACACGGTCTTCCAACGCCCTGAATGCCTCCCCACCATTGGCAGCAATAAACTCAGGCAAATCCATCCCCATCTCGGCCCGCATCAGGTCATCTGTATCAAGAAAATCCGCATCCAGCGCTTTAGCCAAAGCCTTACCTACCGTGCTTTTTCCAGCCCCCGGCATCCCTACCAGAATAATACTCCGCCCGCGCGTCATACCACGCTCTTACCAGCGTCTCTGGCAATAAAGTCCTCGGCATGCATACTCTGTTCGCGCACGTCATAGCCACTTTTCAGCATCGGCTCACGGCTCTCACCGCTAATCTGGTAGGAAACCACTATCGCAGGTTCCTCCACACTCACGGGCTTGGGGGCGGGTAGCTCAACATATGTCAGAACATCGGCACCAACCGTTATAGGCACACTTAATTTTACAAAGGGGATTTTCCGGCCATCAGGCTTAAAGGTCATGAAAACCTGTCCCAGCGGCGCCATCTCCATCATCAGGTTCTCCCATTCCAGAAGACTCTGGCTCCGGAACCCCACATGGCTCAAGCGCGCATTACGGTCAACAAGCGGCCGTGTCTCACGCACGGCCGTTTTTGCCATCATCATCAGTCCCGCCGCACTCAGCGGCTCAAGCGCCCGCCAATCCACCATCTAATGTCTAACCTCTATAGCTTAGATACCAACAACCATGCGTGCAGGGTCTTCAAGGCAATCCTTCACGCGTACCAGGAAGCTCACCGCCTCACGGCCATCCACAATGCGGTGGTCATAAGTCAGCGCAAGGTACATCATGGGGCGGATGACGATCTGACCATCCACCACAACCGGCCGGTCCTTAATCGCATGCATGCCCAGAATCCCCACTTGCGGGTAGTTCAGAATCGGCATGCTCATGAGGCTTCCAAACGTCCCTCCATTGGTAATACTAAAGGTCGCACCACTCAACTCGTCAGGTTTCAGCCCGCCACTGCGCGCACGGGTACCAAAGTCACCAATACTCTTTTCAATCTCAGCAAGGCTCAGCTTGTCGGCATTCCTCACAACCGGCACTACCAATCCACGGTCACTGCTCACGGCAATGCCAAGGTCATAGTGGTTCTTGTAAATAATGTCTTCGCCATCAATCTCGGCATTCAACGCGGGCCATGCTTTCAAGGCGTCAACAACCGCCTTGCTGAAGAAGCCCATATAACCAAGCTTAACCCCATGCTTTTTCTCAAAGGCATCTTTGTAAAGCTTACGCATTTCGTTCACCTTGCTTAGGTCAACTTCGTTGTAAGTCGTCAGCATGGCCGCAGTGTTCTGGGCCTGCTTCAAACGGCCTGCAATAGTCTTCCGGATGCGCGTCATCGGCACACGCTCCTGCAAAGCAGCAGTGTTAACAGCCACAGCCGCACGCGGTGCAGCGGGTGCCGCAGCAGGTGCTGGTCCGGCCAAAACGTCGCCTTTGGTCAATCGGCCATCTTTACCTGTTCCCACAACACCGGTGGTATCAGCCCCCTCAGCCACCAGCTTCTGCACAGCCGGCCCACTCTTGGCAACGCGCGCATCAGCGGCCACGGGCGCCGCAACTTCAGGCGCAGCCGCCGCAGGCGCTTTGGCCGCAGCACTGGCAGGCGCTTCACTGGCCGCAGCCGCAGCACCAGCCTCATCAAGCTCGGCCATCACCTGCCCAACCTTCACGGTAGATCCCTTCGCCGTAGCAATGCTCGTAATCTTCCCGGCAGTAGGCGCTGTCACCTCAAGGTTCACCTTATCGGTTTCAAGCTCGGCCACCATTTGGTCGGCCTTCACCACATCGCCCACGGCAACCAGCCACTTGGCCACCACCGCTTCCGCAATGCTCTCTCCCATCGCCGGTGCTTTAATTTGTACAGTCATAATAATCTCTTTCTTCCTTAGCTCTTAAATCTCTGAAATCAGATAAATCTAACTTCTAATCTCTAACTTCTAATCACTATTTCCCAAAAACCGAATCAACGATCGCCTTCTGCTCAGCGGCATGGCGCACAGTGGTGCCCACCGCGGGGCTGGCACTGGCAGGGCGCCCAAGGTAGTGCAGGTAGCCCCATTCTTCGTTCCAGTATTCGCGTACATGGCTCCAGGCACCCATATTACGCGGCTCTTCCTGTACCCAGTAAACATCCTTGCTCTTGTAAGCACCCAGCACCTTGGCAAGCTCGGCCTCAGGCCATGGGTAAAGCTCTTCCACACGTACAAGGGCTACATCGGTGCGCTTGTCGGCATCGCGGCGGGCCAGCAGGTCATAATAAACCTTGCCGGAACACAACACGACCTTCTTCACCCCCTTCGCCTCAACCGTATCAGCAATCACGGGCTGGAAAGCACCATTCAGCAACTCGGAAAGCGGGGAAACCGCCGCAGGGTTTCGTAGCAAGCTCTTCGGCGTCATCACCACCAGCGGGCGCTTAACCCCACTCTTGGCTTGCCGCCGCAGCAGGTGGAAAATCTGGGCCGGAGTACTCGGGTAGGCCACACGCATGTTCTCTTCCGCACAAAGCTGCAGGAAACGCTCAAGCCGCCCTGAGGAATGCTCAGGCCCCTGCCCTTCATACCCATGCGGCAACAACAGAACGAGGTGGTTCATCTGCCCCCATTTGGTCTCAGCCGCAGCCAGGAACTGGTCAATCACAACTTGGGCCCCGTTGGCAAAGTCCCCAAACTGGCCTTCCCAAACCACAAGGCTGTCCTTGGGGCGTGCCAGTGCGTAACCATACTCAAAGCCCATAACGGCATTTTCACTCAGCGCAGAGTTATAGAAGCTCGCGGTCGCACCCTTAACCCCAAGCGTATTCAGCACATTCCACTTGCTGCCATCAGCCCCATTAACGAGAACGACATGACGGTGGCTGAAAGTCCCGCGCTGCACGTCCTGCCCACTCATCCGGATACTTACACCTTCCTGAAGAAGGCACCCATAAGCCGTTGTCTCGGCCGCCCCCCAGTTAAGGGGCTTCTCGCCGTGAAGCATCGCGACACGTTCTTCAACAACCTTGGCAACTTTGTCATTAATCACAAACCCGTCAGGCTGCTTGCCCCAAGCGGTGATCACTTTCTTAACAAATCCAGCCTCTGCCATTGTCTCAACCTTGGCATTACTGGCTTTTTCAGCCTTGGTTGTCGTCGCAATGCCTTTATTGGCCTCAGCAAACGCCGCTGCCAACTCATCTGCATAAGCTTGCTCAATCTTATGAAGCTCAGCGTCTGAAACACCCACTGCTTTCAATTTAGCGCCATAAATCTCCATCGGCACAGCATGGGGCCGGATCTTCTCATACAGCTTCGGCTGGGTAAAAGTCGGGTCATCGCCCTCATTGTGCCCCCACCGGCGGTACCCCATCAACTCAACAACGGCATCCTTTCCAAAGGTCTTACGGTACTCCCAGGCAAAGCGCGTCGCCGTCCAGCAGGCCTCAATGTCATCGGCATTCACATGCACAATCGGAACACTCATATGCTTGAAAATATCCGTGCAATAAGCCCCTGCAAATGCATCTTCAGGGTTGGCCGTAAAGCCCACTTGGTTGTTCAGTACAAAATGAAGAGTCCCACCAGCATGGTAAGCCTTAAGCCCCATCAGGTTATTAGTCTCGGCCACGTTACCAAGTCCTGCCACAGCGCTATCACCATGGATAATCACCGGCAACACCTTCTCATCCCCGCCAGCCAAATCAGCCTTGGCGCGCGCAGCACCCAGCACCATGGCATTCACGGCTTCAAGGTGGCTGGGGTTGAACATCAGCTGCAACTCCACATCGCCACTTGGGGTATGGGCATTGTAAACTTTACCAAGGTGATACTTCACATCCCCGCTGCTAGGCCCACCTTCGGTAGTAAGCTTGTCACCGAAGGCGGCAAAAAGCTCAGCCAGCGGCTTGTGCATCACGTTACACAGCACGTTCAGGCGCCCACGGTGGGCCATCCCCATCACAATATGCTTTACACCGTCTTTGGCACTCTCATTGGTCAGGAGGCGCAGCAACGGTACAATCCCATCATTACCTTCCACACTGAAACGCTTCGCCCCCACAAACTTGGTATGCAAAAACTTCTCAAAGTTATTGGCCTGAACCAACCCCTCATACATCGCAAGCTGGGTCGGTTTATCGGCTTTGGCTTTGGCTGCTTGTCCTTCCCACCATGCCTGCACCCACTCACGCTCGGCGGGAACACGCAGTACACCGCACTCAACACCAATGCTGCCACCGTAAACGGCTGCATAATCTCCGGCTTCGCTCTCTGTCAGGCCATAGGTTTCAGGCTTTAGCTCAGCACCACGCTCGGGGAAAGACGTATTCAGCGGGTTAATATGCGCGGCAAGGTGGCCACGGGTGCGCCAGGCTTCAGCGTACTTGAAACGCGCCAGATCCTTACCATCACCGGCCCCCTCACCAGCCAGGCTGCCACCAGCCTGCCATCCTAAAAAGTAAGCTTTCCACTCAGCGTCCACACTGCTGGGGTCGGCTATAAACTTCGCATACATATCTTCAACCAGGGGCAAACTCGCACTATCAAACACGGCAACGGCACACATCGTAATTCTTAAACCTCTTCTTGGAAATCTCGCCGCACCCTACGCCTGCGCAGGGCAAGAAACAAGCCCCCACAGGCCATTCCTCAGGCAACAAATGCAATCATTTCAGCAGGCGTTGCAAATTCTCTCTCAGCCGCAAAGCTGTTCCTAAGCCATGTCACCTGTCTCTTGGCGTAGTGGCGCGTTCCCTGGACCGCCACACGGCTCGCCTCTTCCCAACTCAACGCCCCATCAAGGTAATCGTAAATTTCAGGAATACCCAACCCCTGCAATCCGGGCATCTCCAGCGTATACCCCTTACCTTTCAGGGCTTGAATCTCATCAACAACGCCACGCTCAACCATCTGGTCCCAGCGTGCCTCAATGCGGGAATACAGCAGCTCCCGCTCAGGGCTTATCGCCAGTTTACGGAAAGCATACGGCGGAACACGGCTCGGCATCGCCTGCCAGTCACTCAGGGGCGTGCCCGTGTGCGTATGAACCACCAATCCCCGCTTTATTCGTTGTGTATCGGCAGGGTGTAACTTCGCTGCCAGCTGCGGGTCAATCTCCCCAAGCTTACGGTGCATGTCTTCCGCAGCCATACCCTCAAACTGGGCCTCAATCTCAAGTGGAACGGCAGGAACCTCGCTCAAGCCCTCCATCAGCGTCCGTAAATAAAGGCCAGTACCCCCAACAATAATGGGCTTCATTCCACGCGCTAAAACGTCTTCAATCGTGGCCTCTGCCAGCTCAGCCCAACGGGCCGCACTCATGCGTTCGGCAGGGTCAACAAACTCAAACAAATGATGCGGAATCCCGCGCCGCTCAGCCTCCTCGGGCACCGCAGTTATAATCGGCATATGGGAATAAACCTGCCGGCTATCCCCATTAATCACCTCTCCACCAACTGCCTCGGCAATCGCCACAGCAGCACCACTCTTCCCACTTGCCGTTGGTCCAAAAATCACCAAAACCTCAGGCAAGCCCATCTAACTTCAAACCTCTGGTATCTAAACTAGGGGTTCATCATGGTTTTCATGAAGTCACTGGCCGGGTCAACCATAATCACCGTATTGCTGGCACTGAAGGACTTCTTATAAGCTTCAAGGCTCTTGGTCAGGCGGTAGAAGTCAGGGTCTTTGCTAAATGCACCAGCCGTAATGCGGGTTGCGGCAGCTTCTCCCTCACCCCAAAGCTTCGCGGAATCCCGCTGCGCTTCAGCCAGCAGAATCGTTCGGGCACGCTCGGCTTCAGCGCGGATCTTCTGAGCCTCCTCTTCACCTTCCGCACGCAGCTGGCTAGCCTCTTTCTGGCGTTCCGCCCGCATCCGGCGGTAAACAGCTTCACTGTTCTCTGTGGGTAGGTCAGTGCGCTTTAGACGGACATCCACAATCCGGATTCCCATCGGCGCAGCCTCAGCGGCGGACTGTGAATAAATCTTCTGCATCACCTCATCCCGTTTCGGGCCCACAAGGTCACTTAGCTTCGTCATTGCCACGGCCTCACGAATGTTCGAGTTCACAATCGCATCAAGCCGCTGCACAGCCATGGGTATGCTGCGCACGTTGCGGTAGAACATCCCTGCATCCACAATTTGCCAACGCGTGAAGCTGTCCACCTGCACGCGTTCTTTATCAAGGGTTTGCACCTCTTCGGTCGGGCTTTCGTTGTTCAGCAGGCGCTTATCAAAGTACACAATCTGGTGGTAAAGCGGCATTTTCAGGTGCAGGCCCGGCTCATCCACCAGCCTCACAACCTTACCAAGCGCCACAATCATCGCCTGCTCCTGCTGGCGCACCATGAAGACGGAACTCCACAGCATCAACAGGCCAACAAAGGCTGCAATTCCGTAAACAATCATCTTTTGCTGGTTCATTATCGTGCTCCTCCTTCAGTTGCGGGCACTTCTGGTCCGGCGGCAGGCTTCACCATTCGGTCAAGCGGCAGGAAAGGCAAGACACCGTTGGCATTGCGGCTTGTCGTCACCACTTTCGGCACGTCTTTCAGCACGGCCTGCATTGTTTCAAAGTACAGGCGGTCACGCGTCACACCAGGGGCGGCTTGGTAAGCTCCCACTTGGGCATTAAAGCGCTCGGCCGCACCGGTGGCTTCGGCAACCTTGGCCGCCTTGTAACCCTCGGCTTGCTCAATCATTTTGGCAGCCTCACCACGGGCCAGCGGTACAATCTGGTTGGCATACCCACGCGCTTCGTTAATCAGGCGCTCTTTATCAGCGTTCGCAGCCTGCACGTCACGGAAAGCCTCAACAACCTCTGTCGGCGGGTTCACACGCTGTAACGCCACGTTCACAATCACAATCCCCATGCCATAAGCATCAAGCACGCGTTGCATCTGCTCTTTCGCTTCCTGCTGAATCGCCGCTTTATTACTGGTCAGCGCATCGTCCACAGGGTGGCGGCCAATGGTCTCGCGCATCACACTTTCGGCCACATCAACCAGTGTCCCGCCTGGGTCAGCTACATTGAAAATAAAGGCCGCAGGGTTCTTAATTTTCCAGTTCACGGTGAAATCAAGGTCCAGAATATTCTGGTCCCCCGTCAGCATCATGCTTTCGGCAGGAACATCAATCACATCCTCACGCGCCTCTCCACTCCGGAAACCCACTTCCAGCTGGTTAACCCGCGTCACAGGCAGCTTCACGACACTCTCCATAGGCCATGGCAGGTGGTAGTTAAGGCCGGAATCGCTGGTTTTCACATACGCCCCGAACCGCGTCACAACACCCTGTTCTTCGGGTGCGACAATATATAATCCAGAAGCAAGGTAAAGCATCAGCCCACCAACCGCCCACCATTCGTAGCCGATTCCCCCAGGCCCAACCCCACTTGGCCGTCCGCCATTACCGCCTTGCCCACCCTTCCAGAAACCGCGCAGCTTTTCAGCCATTTCATTCACAACATCTTCCAGCTCGGGCTGGGCACGCGGGCCGCTGTCACGTCCCGCAAACGGGCGCTCCGGCGCGCGGGCCTGTGGCTTGCTAGCCCCTTTTGGTTTTCCCCAAGGCCCTTGGCCGTTATCCCATGCAAACATGTTCTGTAATTTCATAGCCACTACCATACGTGCCCAAGCGCCTCGGTCAATCAAAACACGACACAGCCCCACCAGCCCCATGTCCGCATCTTGCACAAAAAAGAGGCACCCAGCCTCTCTTACTCAATCACAATCTTCACCGTCCCACTGCCTTCCGGTACTGGGGCGGAAATCTTCTCCCAAACCTTGTCCGCCAACCCACGGTAAGTGGCAGCCGCAGGGCTATCCGGCGCCGTAATCACCAATGGCCGTCCGGCGTCGGTGTTTTCCCGAATCTCGAGCGCGAGGGGAACCTCCGCCAGCACCTCAAACCCCAAATCACTTGCCATGTGTTGCGCACCATGGGAACCGAAAATATGGCTCTCATGGCCGCATGCCGGGCAGCAGTAGACACTCATGTTCTCCACAATTCCCAACACCGAAACACCAACTTTTTTAAACATCTCCAAACCCTTGCGGGCATCTATTAAAGCAATGTCCTGCGGTGTGGAAACAATCACCGCCCCCGCTAAAACCACGTTCTGGCAAATACTTAGCTGCACATCCCCCGTCCCCGGCGGCATATCCAAAACCAGAACATCCAAAGGCTTATCCCCACTCCCCCACCGCACCTGCTTGAGCATTTGCATCAATGCACTCTGCACCATAGGCCCACGCCAAACTGTCGGCGTCGCCTCATCAACCATGAAACCCAT
>JAIXZU010000017.1 GCA_027489415.1 Alphaproteobacteria bacterium | reverse complement strand
CGGTTTTAGTAGAATCAGATTGGGGGCGCACTAGTCTTTTAAGTGAGTTTCAGCAAGTTCACGCCGCTACGCCTGCGGATAAGTCTACAGCTGTCATCATGCTGCCTGAGATACTGCCTCAAGTAGACGTGAAGATGCTTCCCCTATCGGAAGACTACAAAACTCTTATTCGGCAAGGCGAAGTGGATTCTCATCCACACCCTAGCCGTAGCGAGGCACTGTTTGATGTGTGCTGCGCCATGGCAAGGGCTGGATGTTCGGACGAGACGATTGGGGCAGTGATTCTTGACTCTAGCCTTGGAATCTCAGCAAGTGTGTTGGATAAATCCAAGCCACAGGCCTATGCCCAAAGGCAAATCGAGCGAGCCAAGCAAGCAGCGGAAGAGCCTGAGTTAGCTGAAATGAATGCCAAGTTCTTTGTAGTCAGCAACTATGGAGGTCGCTGTTTGATTGCAGAGCAGAGGTATGACTCAGCCCTAAACCGCTGGTCTTGGGCTTATCAAACATTCAACGACTTCCAGTATCGCCATCAAAATAAGTTAAAAGATGTAGGTGAAAAAAGACCTATGCCGCTGGCTAAATGGTGGCTTAACCATCCATTTCGGCGGCAATATGAACAAGTGGTCTTCAAGCCGGGGCTGGAAGTCGCAGAGGATACGTTCAACCTTTGGACAGGCTTTGCCTATCAAGCCAAGCAGGGCAATTTGCATGAGAACTATCTCGCTCACATCCGCGACAATATCTGTGGCGGTGACGAAGCCTGCTATGCCTACCTCATCCGTTGGATGGCCCGTGCCGTCCAAAAGCCTTACCAGCAGGGCGAAGTCTGCATTGTCTTGAAAGGAGCCAAGGGAGTCGGAAAAGGCCAGTTTGCCCACCATTTCGGTAAACTGTTTGGTCGTCATTTTGTCGTCGTCACCGACCCTCGGCATCTCACAGGCAACTTCAACGCCCACTTGCATGATTGCGTAGTGTTGTTTGCCGACGAGGTGATTGTCAGTAACCGTCAGCAGGAGGCCGTACTTAAGGCGCTTGTCACGGAGCCAACTTTGATGTTGGAACGGAAGGGAGTGGATACTGTGACAGCCCCCAACTATACCCATATGATTCAGGGTTCTAATGAAGAGCATGTGGTTAATTATACCTCGGATGACAGACGTTATCTGGTGTTAAAGGTACAGCCGACCCAGCGACGCAATAGAAGCTACTTTGAGACGATTGCAGACGACTTGGAAAAGGGCGGTTACGAGAACCTTCTGCATTACCTGCAAAATCTAGACTTGGCGGGCTGGAACCACACCCAAATCCCGTTCACGGAGGAAGCCCAAAACCAGCTCATCGAAAGTATGGGGCCGGTGCAGGCTTGGGTAGTGGATGTGCTGCACAAAGGGGTGCTGCCTGGTGAAGACCTGCAAAAGGCTGGCAATCCCAGTCTGATGTGCCTCAAAACGGCAGCTGAGGATTTATGGATACCCTCGGCAAATCTCCACCGTACCCTCAAGAAAATGGGCTTTCTCGCCGGAGAGGGCGCGATTGAACGGAGAGTTTATCGTAATCCCGATGGCACCATGGTCACGGATAAAGACCGCCAGCCCGGCGCAGAACCCATGGGAAGGCGCATGTACCTTGTTCGACCCATGGACAAGCTGCGGGAAAAATACGCACCCTATGCCCCACAAGGCTGGGAACGCTCTGACCTCACCCGCTGGTGCCTAGAACAGGAGGCCGAACAAAATATTCCCTTCTGACCCGCAACTCCCGCCCAACATCAAGGGTGGGAGGCGCTAAATAAACCATATCGGCGGTACCATGACGGTGCCGCCGAATTCATTTTTGTGAGGGAGAGAAGGGATATACGGGAGTAAGCTACTTCCTGCACACTTTCTTCCAAAGATTCCCGAAATCGCTCACCTCAATTTCCAGCACCGCAAGGCTGGTGCCCGCCGCAACGAAGCGCTGATAGCCCACATACCCACCAAGCGCGTTCTTGGAGTTAACCTCACCACAGGCCACGGGCGAACCACTTAACTTGCTGAAAAACACATTCTTAAACTTGGCGGAGTCTGGGTCTTTGAGGTGGTTCTTCAACCCCTCCTGACTATGGGCAACCCATAGCGCCTGTTTGGTTGTATCGTTGGTCGGGTCTTCCCTTTGGGCGGTAGGCACACCTACTGGCCCGTTAGCTTGACTCCCTAGCCCGATGATGAGGGATAACCCACCTGTAAGAGCGAAAGCCCCTAAAATCCAATACCGCTTCTTCACGTTCATACTCCCGTTGTTAAAACGGCCACGCAAAGGTGGCCGGGGAGTGATAACCGTCTAGTAAACGGCGCGGCTATTTAGCCTCGCAGCTTGTTGTATTCGCCGCCTCCCCAACCACAGGTTGGAAGGCAGCACAATGGTGACGGCTGGTGCTTGCAGCCGTACTAGAGGGGTTATCAGGCCCCGCTGGTTTTTCACCAGCGCCGCTAAATTAGCGTGAACCGTACTTAAAGGCAACGAAGCTAGGCCTTACCATTTACATTTTCCCAATATTCCTGCATTTTTGTGGAGAAAATTAGCGGAGTTAAATCATGAATAAAGCTGACCTTGAGAAAATCGTCTCCTCCTTAGGTGGTAGCAAGGCGGATGCTCAATGTTTTCAAGTCATCCATGATTTTTTAGAGGCTCACCCAGAGACGTTGAGTGGCAAGAAGAAAGCGGTATGGAATTCAAATGAAGAAGCCGTTGTTAGGCAGATATGCAAAACATATCTTGATGCCAAGCGTGCAGTATTGAAACCATCTACTCCAACAACAGTACCAGACAATGCAGTAAGCCATATCCTGAACATTTGTTATGGCCACCCCAAAGAAGATTTGGAACGCATTAAGGTCGAACATCAGCATTCTATGGCGGCAGAAAACGCCGTGGGTAGCTTATTGGAAAGGTACGTTGCCACAAGCCTTGAGAACCTTGGTTGGGTTTGGTGTGCGGGTGACTTTATTAAGGCTATTGATTTTATTCGGTTTGAGAAAGGTAAGTGGATACTTTTACAAATTAAAAACCGGGATAATTCGGAAAACAGCTCCAGCAGCGCCATTCGCAATGGTACTGAAATTGAGAAATGGTTTAGGACGTTCTCACGGACAGGTAAAACAAACTGGGATGCTTTTCCAGAGCCAAATGCCAAGAAAATCCTCTCTGAAAAAGGGTTTATGGACTACATAACTGCCTATTTCAAAGCTTCAAAATAGGTTGCCTTGGGCGCCAACCGCTTGCTTCGCAGGCTTGAGGCTCTTACGCCAGCTTGTGTCATCGGTGTTTACATAGCGTGAGAACTTGAAGTCGCTCATATTCACAATGTTTCCGCTCATATGGTTGATAATGGCATTACCAATAGCTCTTCCAAGGCCCACAGGCACAGCGTTGCCAATTTGGCGGTAAATATCAACCACCTTGCCATAAAACTTCCAATCATCCGGAAATTGCTGTACGCGGGCATACTCTTGAATGCTCAGAGGGCGATTCTCCACAGGGTGCGCTAAATCGGTTGCGGGCATAGCAGGATTGGTTACCAATGTGGGGGCAGGCTTATCCCATGCCAACCGCCGTAAAAACCCAGTTTTACCGCCCCCAGAGTAGAACGACTTACCCATAGCTTCCTTTTGAAGCTCTTCCGGTAGGTGTTTCCAATACTGTCCTTCTGTCAACATGCGGTAAAAGCGCAGGCGAGCCTCTGGGAACTTGGCGGCCTGCATATCATCTTCTTTAAGCCCGGCCACGGCATCACGGAATGTTTTCCACTTAGGCAGCCCATATTCTCCATTAGGGGCGTGCGTAGGGCGTAGATAGGGAACTTTGTGGCCGTCCCGCGAACAGATAATCACAACCCTTTCCCGTACTTGCGGTGTGCCAAAGTTGGCGGAGTTATACAGGTTGAAGCTCACTCCATACCCTGCGGCCTCTAAGCGGTGAATGATATGCAGCAACGCGCCGCCGGGTTGTTCTTCCTCGGTTAGGGGGGCGTCACTTGTCCGAAGGGTATGAGGGCGATGTTTGAGAGGGGCCGAAAGAAGCCCGCGCACGTTCTCAATCACGGCGTATTTGGGACGAATATCCAGAATGGTATCAATATACTTCAAAAACACGTTGCCGCGCTTGTCCTCAAACCCTTTCCGCTTTCCGGCGGTAGAGAAGGCCTGACACGGTGGCCCCCCAGCCATGAGCGTAACCTCGTCCTGACGAGTCAGCCCGGCAGCGGCAAGTATCTCATCAGGGGTATAGTCCAAAATGTCCTCAATCAACGGGAGGTTGGGCCGATTAAGTTTGATAGTCTCTAGGCATTTCTTATCAATTTCAGACGCAAGGGCAACGTGAAAACCTGCCTCCTCAAGCCCAAGGTCAAGCCCCATGGCACCAGAGAAGAAACTAAGAGCAATTGGTTTTTTAATCATGACGAACACTCTACGATGAGAGGTAGACTAAAGCTAGCGGTTAGGCAATTTTTAGACCTAATTCCCTAACCGCTAGGCCTATCTTCATTTCTGTGAATACGGTCTGTAAGGTAAAAAAGCCCTATAAATGTATTCACGATAATTAGGCTTAAGGTATAAAAATACAAAATGAAATAAAGGGATTTAGTGGAGTAATAGAGTGTTTCATGACTTTTTAGCTTTATAACAAGTGAATCAGCAAGAAGTGATTGTGATAGGCTGATAAGAATTAGAACAAAACTCCAAGCAGTAATGTAGCCAAATAGAAAAGTTAAAAAACGTCTCCTCGTTAACACTTCTTCCTGCAACGTACCTCTGAATAAGCGAACAATAGTAGGTTTATTGTTCCCTGCTAAAGGACTATCTAAACTTGCACTAGGAAAAGTAGCGATAGCAGAAAGTGCTGCTAAGCTAAATGGAGCGAGTACGAAGAGAAAT
>JAIXZU010000118.1 GCA_027489415.1 Alphaproteobacteria bacterium | reverse complement strand
TTGCCGCCGTTTTTCAGCACGGGGCGCAAACTCTCCAGCGCCCGCCGTAACGCATCGGGCTTATGGGCATAATCCACCACCACACTGGGCTGGGGCGGTGCACTGGGCACCACTTCCATCCGTCCGGGCACCGCCGTCATGCGGCCCACAACACCTGCAATATCTACCCACTTGTAACCACCTCCCAGCAGCAGTCCTAGCGCCACAGCAAGGTTTTCGGCTTGGAATCCCCCAATCAACGGCACACGCACTGGCACCGGCACCGCATCAAACTTCAATTTCAGGTCAAGCCCGCGCGCATGGGCTTCCACAATCTCCACCACCAGCTCGGCATTGCTGGTGCCTACCGTCAGCACGGGGCAACCGCGCTGCTTGGCCACCGCCGCCGCAGGCCAGGTCTCCATCCGGCCGATGTTCAATACCGCCACGCCACCCTCAGGCAGCACCTCAGTGAAGAACCGCAACTTGGCCGCATGGTAACCGGCTAAATCACCATGGAAATCCAGATGGTCCTGCGTAATATTCGTCAAACCGGCCGCCTTGAACCTCACCGCATCCACGCGGTTCAGCACCAGCGCATGGCTGCTCACTTCCAGCAGGCAGGTGTCCACGCGCTCGCGTGTCAACGTGTCTAAAATCGGTCCCAGCTTCAGCGCTGTCGGGCTGGTGAATCCCGTATATTCCGTCTCCACATCGGTATCTTGGCGCATCACGCCAAGGGTGCCCACACTGGCCGCTTGCCGCCCCGCAAGCTGTGCCAGCTGGCGCCCGAACCACACCACACTCGTCTTGCCACTGGTGCCGGTCACACCCAGCATCACGGGGGGCTGCTTTGGCCAAACATTCCCAGCGTAACGGGCCATCACCTCACCCGCATTGGCCACCGTAAACACCCCGTTTTGGTCACTCTGTCCGGCCGCCGCATTCACCACCACCGCCACCGCCCCGCGCGCTTGCGCATCGGCAATCACCTTGGCAGCGTCCACACCTGCCGCCACACGGTCATCCCACACAAACACATCACCCGCAGTCACCTTGCGGCTGTCATCCGCCACGCCGCGCACCTCAAAATCCTTGGCAATCCCCTGCCCGATCAACTCCGAAAACTTCATCCCCTCAATCCCTCTCTCAATCCTAATCTAACCTCTAACATCTAACCGCTAAAGTCTAGTCACTGGTCTCACCGTCATCAGCCTTGGTTTTGGTGATAACCCCTCCCGCACTGCCCCGTTTGGTCCGGAAATCACTCAGCACATACACACTCCACGGGTCATCAGCCTTACGCTTGGTCTTTTCCAAAAGCGCACGGTAAGCCTGAATCTCTTCCATGTCCGGCTTCAGCCCTGCCAACTGGGTCAGGTCGCGGTAGAACTGCCCCACCACCGGCGCCGCACTCTTACCGCCGGTCTCGTACCCCTTCTTCGGCTCATCCAGCATCACAAGGGTAATGTACTCGGGGTTTTTCATCGGCAGAACCCCCACAAAGCTCACAAGGTTCTTGTCCTTGCTATAGCCCCGTCCGGAAATCTTCTCGGCCGTTCCGGTCTTGCCACCAATGTCATAACCAACCACTTGGCTACTCCGCCCACTCCCGTTCAACACCACGTCGCGCATCAGCACATGGATCTGCTCCAGCGTCTCATCATCAATCACGCGCTTGGCAACCGGTGCCTCACCGTTCGCTGTCGGGCTCACGCCACCCAGCAATACACTTGCGGGCTTGAAGTACCCGTCGGAAAGCGTCGCCACCGCATTCACAAGGTGCACCGGTGTCACGCTCATGCCGTGGCCGAACGAAATGGTGAAGGTCTGCACCCGTCCCCAGTTGGCGGGGTAGCGCACGTTCCCGATTTCCGGCACCCCGATGTTAATCGGCTCCAACATGCCAAGCTTGGCCATAAAGTCCTTCTGCGCCGCAGGCCCGCTCATATCCGCAATTTTGGCCGCACCGATGTTCGAGGAATATCGCAGCACTTCATTCGCGGTCAGGATGTTCTTTTTCGCATGGTAGTCCTTGATGGTGAAACGCCCAATCGTAATCGGCACGCGGCAGTCAATCAGGGTTTCAGGGGTGATTTTCTTCTCCACCAAACCCTGCGCCAGCGTGAACAGCTTGAAGGTACTGCCCATTTCATAGCTGCCCAGGGTCACGTGGTTAAAGCGCTGTTCCGGCTTGGCCGTGCCAAGGTGGTTGGGGTCAAAATCCGGTAAACTCACCATCGCCACAATCTCGCGGGTCGGCGCTTTCATCACCAGCCCCCATGCGGCGCGGCTTTCACTTTTCACCATCATGTCGGCAAGGCGCTGGCGCAGCATTTCCTGCAAACGCACGTCAAGCCCCAGCCGGATGTCCTCCCCCTTGGCCAACTGCGTATTAAACCCGCGCTCCACCCCCGCAAGGCCGTTATTGTCCACATCCACCGCGCCCAGAATATGGCTCGCCAGGCTGCGGTGGGGGTAAACCCGCACGAATTCCTCGCGGAACTCCAGTCCCGGCAGCCCCAGCGCATTCACGCGCTGCGCCTCATCCGGCGTCAAGCGGCGCTTGATCCAGATAAACCGCCGCGTCGGGTCTTCCAGCAACACCTTCAACCGGCTCATATCCAAATCCGGCAGCGCCGTCGGCAACCGCCGCAGCACATCCTCGGGGTCCAGGACCCGCTTCGGGTCGGCGTAAAGGGAATAAACCTTCAGCGTCGCCGCCAGCAGCACGTCATTGCGGTCGTAAATATTCCCACGGCGCAGGGTTTCCGCCGGCATTTCGCGGATACTCGCACGCGGCTCGGCCGGTGGCATCAGGCCCACAAAGGCCAGCCGCCCGCCTACTCCGGCAAACGCCAGCGTCAGCGCAAACATCACCACCACGGCACGGAAATGCTGGGCCGCACTGCTCTCCACCACTTCGGTGCGGCTGGGCATAAAGCCACGCGCCGCATGGGTCTTCACGCGCCGCTGCTGTACCGCCGTCTTCTTGGGCATGAAAACCGGCGCGTCATCACGCTTGGCAGCGCCACCTTTCAGGTTTTCCCAGGGTTTTTTAAAACCGGCCATCCCAATTCCACATCTACGGCAATAATCTTGGGCCTCAGGATGCCTCTAAACCGCGCTCCCCACAAGGCCTCCGCCTAGGTTTCAGGCGGTTTGCTCGCAGTTTATTCGGCCTGCGTGGCGCTAATCACAACAGGCGTGGCACTCGGCGCCGTATCAACCACGGTCGCCGTCACGGTCACAGCCGCTGTCTCACTCACCGCAGCCCCCAGCACACTACTCACCACCACACTGGCGCTCACTCCTGCAAGCGCAGGCTGGCTGCCGGAAACCACGCTCCCCGCAGGCGGTATCAACGGCACGATATCCAGCGCACTGGCGGGCACGTAATCCTTACCGCGCACCAACTTCTCCAGTCGCTCAGGGCTGGCCAACAACGCCCATTCCGCTTCCAGCACGCGCTTGGTCTCACGCAACTGCGCCCGCTCGTTCACCAGCCGCAACCGCTCACGGTCCATCGTCTGCACATCGGTCTTAATGCGCATCATGCCGGCAAACGCCGCCACACTCAGCACCACCGCCAACAGAACCAAACTATTCTTCATACCCGCAAACTAGCACGCCCTATTGGCCAGAACCAGCCACCCAGCCTCTAATCTGCGGCTGGGCGCGGCAGCTACGCCACTCGTTCTAAAGTCCTTAATATCGCACTCCGCGCCCGCGGGTTCCGCTCCAACTCCTCAGCGGAGGCCATTACCTTCTTCCCCATCTTGAACGCCGCCGCCCTCGCCACGCGCCCAATCCCGTCCAGCTCGTCCACGCACAGCGCCCGAAAAGCCGCCTTCACCGCTCGCTCCTCAAGGGGCTGGAAACTAATCACCGCCAGCACACCCCCCACTTTCAAACACTGCGCCGCAGCCGGTAACGCACGCTCCAGCACCGCCATTTCGTCATTCACCGCCACGCGCAAGGCTTGGAAAATCCGCGCCGCAGGGTGGGCCCG
>JAIXZU010000139.1 GCA_027489415.1 Alphaproteobacteria bacterium | reverse complement strand
ATGCTCCGCGCCAGCGGCGTGGAGTGGGACCTCCGCAAGTCCCAACCATACGAATGCTATGCGGAACTGGACTTCGACATCCCCGTCGGCCACAACGGAGACAGCTACGACCGCTACTTGGTCCGCATGGAAGAAATGAAGCAATCTTCCCTTATAATTACCCAATGCTTAACAAAGCTGGAAGGTGAATTACAAGGCCAGCCCTGCAAAATTCAAAACTTCAAAATTTCGCCTCCCTCGCGTGACAGCATGAAAGGCAGCATGGAAGCCCTCATCCACCACTTCAAGTACTACACCGAAGGCTTCCACGTCCCCCCCGGCGAAGCCTACGCCGCCATCGAAAGCCCCAAAGGCGAAATGGGTGTCTATCTGGTCTCGGACGGCGGGCCCAAACCCTGGCGCTGCAAAATCCGCAGCCCGGGCTACGCACACCTTCAGGGGCTGGACTTCATGTCAAAAGGTCACCTCCTCGCCGACGTCACCACCCTCATCGGCACCCAGGACATCGTCTTCGGGGACATCGACCGCTAAGAATGCAACCCCGCTATCGCCAATACCCACCCATAGAACCCTATAACTCAGGGTTTCTGGATGTTGGCCAAGGCCATAAAGTGTATTTTGAAGAATCCGGTAATCCGGCAGGTATTCCCGTGCTCACGGTTCACGGTGGGCCCGGTTATGCACTCGGCCCACGCTATCGCCGCCGCTACAATCCAAAAAAATGGCGGATAATCTACTTCGACCAACGCGGCTGCGGCCGCTCAACCCCCTTCGCCGAAATAAAGGATAACACCACCCAACGCCTGATTGATGATATCGAAAAACTTCGCAAACATCTGGCAGTTCAAAAGTGGGTTGTTACGGGCTTTTCATGGGGCGCAACCCTAAGCCTTCTTTATGCTCAGGCGCACCCCGCCAACGTCTTAAGCTTGGTAGTGGGCGGAGTATTCCTCGGTGAAAGAGATGAAATCGACTGGTTCTTCAGTCCCCTCGGCCTACCCCGCTTGCGTTACAAACAGTTCTGCCGCGTAAGGGCCGCTGTGGGGGATGACTCTCTCTGGGGCCGCGAATGTGAGGCCAAGCTCTACAAATTGCTAACCTCAAAGAACACTGAAAAAGCTATGGCCGCAGTGCAGGAATGGTGCGCCTACGAATCCATGGCCTGCCACCTGTTCCCGAAGGACGAAGCCATCCGCCGGGAATCCCAAGCAGACGCCAACGCCCTGGCCATTGCCCGTCTGGAGCTCCATTTTTTCCAAAAAGACTGCTTCCTCACCCCGAACCAGATTCTCACCAACGCACACAAAATCAGCCACATCCCCACCTACATCCTTCAAGGCAAGCAGGACCTCGTCTGCCCCTCCATGGCCGCCCTCAAACTCGCCGAAGCCCTACCAAAAGCCAAACTGATAGAGTTTGCCGACGGAGACCACTGGGGCTCCACCGCCTTCCTCGAATACCGCCGCCACCTCTTCGAAGTTCTACATAAAAAATTGAGTAAATCCATAGCCTAAGACGAGTTACTATCAGCATGCCCACCATCCTCCTCCACGGCGGCCTCATCACTGCCAATACCGCCAGCAACAAAGCTTTCTACAAAACCATGGCGGATGCCGTTCCCCCCGGCGGCACATGGCTCGGTGTCTATTTTGCCAGCACATCGGACAGGGAAGGGCCAAAATACAAATCAGACTCCCGCAAAGTCAAAGCCGCAGTCACCCATAAATTCACCACAGTTTTGGCCACTCAGGAAAACTTCCCCCAACAACTAAAAAAAGCCGATGTCATCTTCTTTGCGGGAGGAGCAACAGCAGGCCTGATGAATCAGGTCAAGGCATGGCCGGAACTGAAATCATGGCTGAAAAAAGCCAAATTCATTGCAGGTTCCTCCGCAGGCGCTAACCTGCTCTGCCAAACCTACACCACCAAAAACGCCCCCCACCATGGGCAAGGGTTAGGCCTTGTACCCTACAACATCGTCGTACATCTCAACGCCCCAGCTTACGCCCACATTACACCTCCTCCGGCTCCCTATATCGCCCTGCCGGAAACTCAATTCTGCCTCCTGCAAATCTAAACACCTGCCCCTCGTTCTTCGCAACCTCGTACCTCGTTCCTTATCTGCCGCAAATCCGCGCAACACCTCCCAAAAAATCGCCTAAAAAACGCCAAAGGGTCTTCCAAAATCCCGTAATTGGTTTAAGAGTTTCTCATAAGAATTCTCAAAAGCCCCGAAAGCCGACCATGCCCACCATTCGCATTGACCAACCTACAGTAGGCCAAACCCCGCAGTCGCTAGGCCTCAACCTGAGCTGGACCAAAACCGAGCAGGAAGCCATCACGCGCACCCTTGCCAAATACCCGCAGGACCGCCAGCGGTCTGCCGTCATACCTTTGCTCCACATCGCCCAACGCAAGTGTAACGAGTGGCTCCCGGTGGACGCCATGCAACTAGTCGCGGACACTCTCGACCTCCCCTACATCCGCGTCTACGAAGTCGCCTCCTTCTACACCATGTTCAACCTCAAACCGGTCGGCAAGCACCACGTTCAGGTCTGCACCAACTGCGCCTGCCTCATTCGCGGAAGCGACGCCATCGTCTCCGAAGTCAAATCCCATACCGGCCTCACCGCGTCCGGAGAAACCTCGAAAGACGGCGAATTCACCTTCACCGAAGTCGAATGTCTTGGCGCCTGTGTCGCCGCTCCTATGATGCAAATCGGCACCCACTACTACACCCACCTTACGCCGGAAAAAACCCGCGAAATCCTCACCCATCTCCAAAACGGAGGCGACCCCGCCAAGTACGCGGACACCGCCCCGACGCAGGACGCCGACCCCATCCACAACGGCAAATACGGCCAGTAAAGGGCAGTACAATGAAAACCCTTACCCCCTTAATCCTTACACCTTTCATCCTTGCAGGCTGCGCCACCCTCTGGCCCGCCCCCATCCAGCAAGTCGGCCCTAACACCTACCAAATCACGCACACCATGGGCAAATACTCGCCCACCAAAGGTGTCCGTAAACAGGTGGTGGAACGCGCCACCGCCAAATGCTCCAATCAGAACATGGACTACCAGAAAATCCGCGAGGAAATGACCCCCGGCGGCTACCTCTCCTACACCCTAACCTTCCAGTGCAACCCCGCCAAATAGTTAATAAAGCCGAGAAATCCCATGCCGCTTCCCCGCCTCAAACCCGAAGACAAATGCTTCCCAAACCTCGACGGCGCGGGGGACTGGTCCATCAAAGGCTACGAAAAACGCGGCGGCTACAAGGGCCTGAAAAAACTGCTCCAGACCCCCCAACTGGAACACATCGAAAAACTCAAGCAATCCGGCCTCCGCGGCCGTGGCGGCGCGGGCTTCCCCACCGGCATGAAATGGTCCTTCATGCCGCAACCGAAGCTGGACGAAAAAGGCAAACTCATACCTCTCACCAAACCCTCCTATCTGGTCTGCAATGCGGACGAAGGCGAACCCGGCACCTGTAAGGATAGGGACATCCTCCGCTACGACCCTCACACACTGGTGGAAGGCATGATCGTCGGCTGCTACACCCTCAACGCCAAAGTCGGCTACATCTACGTGCGCGGGGAATACTACGACGAATCCTCCCACCTCCAGCAAGCCATTAACGAGGCCTACGCTAGCGGCTACCTCGGCAAAAACATCATGGGCACGGGGGTGGATGTCGACCTCCACGTCCACCTCGGCGCAGGCGCCTACATCTGCGGCGAAGAAACCGCGCTCCTCGAATCCTTGGAAGGCAAAAAAGGCCAACCCCGCCTCAAACCACCATTCCCCGCTGGCTTCGGTCTCTACGGCTGCCCCACCACTATTAACAATGTGGAAACCATCGCCCAAGTCCCGCCCATCCTCAAAAATCCCTTGGAATGGTTCACGCGCTGGGGCCGTCCCGGTAACTCCGGCACCAAAATTTTCAGCATTTCCGGCAGCGTCAACAAGCCCTGCAATGTGGAAGCCCCCATGTCCATCCCGCTGCGCGAACTCATCGAGGAATACGCCGGCGGTGTCATCGGCGGGTGGGATAATCTCCAAGCCATCATCCCCGGCGGCAGCAGCACACCCATGCTGAACGCCGAAACCTCCGGCCGCGTGTTAATGGACTTCGACGCCCTCAAAGCCGAAAGCACCGGCCTCGGCACCGCCGCCATCGTGGTGATGGATAAATCCGTGGACGTGCTGCGCGTCATGACGCGCATCGCAGGCTTCTACCACCATGAATCCTGCGGCCAGTGCACCCCCTGCCGCGAAGGCGTGGGCTGGGTTCACCGCCTGATGGAACGCCTCAGCCAAGGCGACGGCACCATCGACGAACTCGACCAACTCTTCGCCCTCACCAAAAAGATCGAAGGCCGCACTATCTGCGCCTTTGCCGACGGCGCCATGTGGCCCACCCAAGGCACCCTCAAGCACTTCCGCCACCTGTTCGAAGAACGTATCAAGGCCAAACAGAGCGCCGCATAATGATGTTCGCTACGCTCCGCAACCGCCTCCAAGCCCTCGGCCTTCTGGCTGTGCTGGGCGCTGCGTTGCTGGCAGGGAATGGTCAAGCCCAAAACATCGCCCAACCGTTGGTAGAGCTCAAAGCGGTAAGCCCGCTCGAATCCCGCCGCTTTGTGCAGATGGACCACCTGAACGCCGACTACCTGATGCCCGTCATCCTGCGCGTCGGCGGGGCAGGGGCCACCATTTCGCCCTCGCTCATGTCGGTCT